>NZ_JAWDJM010000131.1:0-10464 GCF_032465715.1 Paraclostridium sp. MRS3W1
AGTGTGTATAAGAGACATGGAATATATAATTATAACTGGAATTTAAACTTATCAAACTTAGAAAATATACATGTAAAAGCAAAAATTCCAAATGTACAAAATATAGTGATAATATCTATTTTAGGAATAGTTTTAATTTTAGGCTTAGCCATATTTATTCTTAAAAAAAGAAAAAATAAGAATAACAAATAATAAATAATAAAAATTATGTTGTACATCATAAAAATGTCTGCTATAATTACAGTGAATTAAACAGATAATAATCACTAAATAGTGAATATTATCTGTTTAAAAAAACTTAATAGGCAAAATTAGGGAAATCTAATGACGCAAAGCTATAGGGGCTAAGGTATGTTTATACATATTATGCCAGCCAGTTGCCAAAGAGTATACATACTTTTTGTTTTTATACGGCATTATTATATGTCTTATTAACTATACCATTAAACTACTCTTTAGGAGTGGTTTTTTTTGTTAAGTAAAAAACAAAGGTTAATAAGATGCATAAGAGTGTGAGATTATAAGCGTCTAGTTTTTATATCAAGATTAACCTAGTATAGCCCAATTGGAGGGAAAGAATGAAAAATTTAAAAAGATTAAGGAAACGCAGAAGTAAAGTGCTAGTAGCTATAATGATGTCTATGCTTATAACACAAGGGTTATATTCAAGTGATAGCATAATTGTAAGTGCGCAAGAACAAACTTCGAATCATTCTAAAAACATAGTTAACCATAATCAAAAAAGAAATGTTATGTATTATGGAGACTGGTCAATTTGGGGAGGACAGGAAAACTTTTATCCAAAGGATATACCAGCAGATAAATTAACTCATTTGAATTTTGCTTTCTTAGATTTTGATTCAAATGGAAACTTAAAATTTACAGATAAAGATGCTGCTGTTGGAGCACCTGTAGGTCAAGCTGGTGTTCAATGGGGAGCTGCTAATGCTGGTGTATTAAGTGCATTTCAAGAATTAAAAGCAAAAAATCCAAACTTAAAAATAGGAGTGTCTCTTGGAGGATGGTCAAAATCAGGTGATTTTTCTGAAGTAGCTGCAAATCCAGATAAAAGAGCAAATTTAGTTAAAAATGTACTGAAATTTATTGAGTACACAAACATGGATTTTGTAGATATTGACTGGGAATACCCATGTGATGTTAGGCAACCTGATTTAGTAGACAACAAAAACGATGAAGGCACACCTAATGCAACTAAAGCAGATAAAGAAAATTATATAAAACTTTTACAAGAATTCAGAACAGAACTTGATAAACAAAGTAGTAAACTAAGTAAGGATTATGAACTATCTGTAGCAATACCTGCGCCTAAGAGCAAAGTCGATTTAGGCATAGATGTAGAAAAACTTTTCAATATTGTAGATTTTGCAAATATAATGACCTATGACATGAGGGGAGCATGGGATGAATATAGCGGTCATCAAACAGCGCTTTATCCAAACGAAAGTGACCCTATAAAGGGGAATAATTTATCAATAGATGAGACTGTTGATTACCTAGTAGATAAAGGAGCTGAAAAAGATAAAATTGTAATAGGAGCAGCTTATTATAGCAGGGGCTGGGATAAAGTTGAAAAAGGTAGTAACAATTCTTTGCCAGGAATTTTTAACAAGGCTTCAATAACTACAAAAGATGCAGATCAGACACCATCAAGAGGAGCTATAAATGAAGCTCCATTAGCGTCAGGAGATGGAGGACGCATGGGCGGAGTATGGTCATACAGAAGTTTAGATAAATTAAAATCAAAGTATCCAGGACTAAAAGAATATTGGGATGATACAGCAAAAGCACCGTATCTTTATGATGAAAGTACTGGAAAGCTTTTTACATATGATAATGTAAAATCAATAACAGAAAAAACAAAATATGTAAATGATAATAACCTTGGAGGTATGATAGGATGGATGGCCTCTCAAGATGCTAAAACGGATTCTAGTAAAAGAGATGAATTGACAAAAGCATCTAAAGAGGGACTTTTCGGAAGTGGAAAATTACCACAAAATGAAATAACTTTTTCAAAATTAGATGTTAAAACATCAATAAGCCCGTATGAAGAACAATGGGGTGAAGATAAAAATGGATATGAGATAACTATAAAAAATAATGAAGTATTACAAGAGTCACAGGATGTTTTAGCCTCAGTAGAAAAAGGTGCTGAAACTATAAAAGCTCCTAAATTATATATAAAAAGTGATAAAGCTTTAAAAGCAGGCGATCACATGGCTGGAAACGTCACTTATGAAAATGGTTATACAATAGTAGATTTACAGTCTGTTTGGGAAGGTAAAAATATAGAACCTGGAAAAACATATACTTTTAAATTAAAGGGAGATGCAAATATATCAGGAATAGATCTTGTTCAGCGAATGTCTGATAATGGTATAGATATGTATAGACAATCAATTCTAGAGGATTCAGAAGTGAAACCTCCAGGAAATCAAGCTCCGGTAATACATGGTGTAGATAATAAGACTATAAACATAGGGGATTCATTTGATAAATTAGCAGGGGTAACAGCTACGGACAATGAAGACGGAGACATAACAAATAAAATAAATGTTATTGGTTCTGTGGATACGAATAAAGAGGGTAGTTATAAGTTAGTCTATTCAGTTGAAGACAGCAAAGGTTCAAAAGCAGAAAAAGAGAGAGTTATAACAGTAGTAAAAAAAGGTGAAGAGCCATCACAAGATACATATGATCCAAATAAAATATACTTAGCAGGGGATTCAGTTGTATTTAAAGGCGAAAAGTATATAGCTAAATGGTGGATAAAAGGAGAAGATCCAGATAAATCTCAAGCATGGGAAAAGGTAATAACTCCAAATGAAGATGGAACTATAGATTATTATGAAGGCATGATTTGTAATGGTGGAGAGCATGTAAACTATAATAATCACGTATACAAGGCTAAATGGTGGACAAACACAGTACCAGGTAGTGATGCTTCTTGGGAATTTATAAAATAAATAATTATTAAAGGGGAGAGTAAATATGAAACACTTAAAAAAATTAAATAAAAAAATAGTATTCACATTAATGGTATCTATGATTATGGCATCAGGAATTTCAATGTATGATGGAATAAAGGTTAATGCACAAGAAAATAAGGCTACGAATATAAGTTATTCAAATAAGAGTGTTAATTTTGGAGTAGGGCAAGGTATTGAGTGGCCAACTCAAGTTAATGCACCTTATGTTGACATGGTTGCATGGATAACAAAGCCTGGATACACAAATAATGGGACTGTAAACTTAAAAAGAATAACTGAAGATAGTGGAGTAAAATTCTTCAATTTAGGATTTATACAATCAACGGGTAAAATTGAAAATAATAAGGTGAAATGGGGATGGGGTGGATTCTCTGTTTTAAATGAAGATAATAATGACAATACACAATATCAAGGTATGAAACAATCTATTAAAGAATTAAGAGATATTGGAGGAGACGTAACGGTAGCATTTGGAGGATTAAATGGGGTTACATTTTGGGAGCAAACTCAAGATGTAAATGTCTTATACAATACATATAAAGAAATTGTAGATGGCTATGGATTAACAAGAATAGATTTAGATATTGAAGGAGGAGCAGCTCAAAGTAAAGCCTTAAACATAACAAATGCTAAAGCTATAAAGAAAGTTCAAGATGAAACAGGAGTAGATGTAGTATTAACATTACCTGTATTACCAAGTGGATTAACATCAGTTCAACTTGATGTTTTAGAGGCATATCTATCTCAAGGAGTAGATATAGAACTTGTAAATATAATGACTATGTGCTATGGAAATGGAACTTTACTACCAGGTGAAAATTATGGAACAGCCTCTATAAGAGCTATTGATAATACTAAAAATCAAGTACAACAGTACTTTAAAAAATACGCAAATATATCTTTAACAGATAGTGAAGCGTATAAAAAAGTAGGGACAACTTCGTCTATTGGATTTGAAGGAGAAGCTCACCCTATATTTGGAACTGATTGGGCTAAGTTAGTTGTTGACCACTCTATAGAAAAAGGATTAGGAATGACATCTTTCTGGTCAATGAATAGGGATGCTATGTTAGAAACTAACAAAGGAGTGACAAGTCAATATCAGTTCACAGATATATACAAAACTTTTGGAGAGGGTGCAGAACCAGGAGATCCTCAACAGAATCAAGCACCTACATTACATGGAATAGACAATAAAACTATATATGTAGGAGATAAGTTTGACGAATTAGAAGGGGTAAGTGCTGCAGATAGAGAAGATGGAGATTTAACATCTAAGATAAAAGTAGAGGGGAAAGTTGACACAACTAAAGCTGGAGATTACAAAATAAGTTATTCTGTAGCAGATAGTGAAGGTTTAACAACTAACAAACAAAGAACAATAACAGTTAAAGAAAAGCCAGATCCATCACAAGATACATATGATTCGAATAAAATATATCTAGAGGGAGATTCAGTTGTATTTAAAGGAGAGAAATATGTAGCTAAATGGTGGGTAAAAGGTGAAGATCCAGATAAATCTCAAGCATGGCAAAAAATAGTGACTCCAAACGAAGATGGAAGTATAGATTATTATGAAGGATTAGTTTGCCAAGGAGGAGAGCTTGTAAGATATAATGGGCACACATATAAAGCTAAATGGTGGACAAACACAACTCCAGGAAGCGATGATACTTGGGAGTTAATTAAATAGATAAACAAAAAATAGCTGAATAAATTTCAGCTATTTTTTTATGCTTAAATAAATTATAAATACTAAAAACTGTTAAAAAACTATGAAACTTAATTATATAAATACACTATGTTTTGAGCATAAAAAATATTTTAAGCAACGGACGGAGTTGGTGGAGATATGAGCAAAGCGAATTTTTTACGCATACATCCTATAAATTAAAAATCTTTCACAACAGTCCTTTTCATACAATCCATGAAGTTTGACCTCTTCATAAAGTAAAAATCCAGTGTTGTTTTCTAGAAAATATATATAATCTTCTGAAGGATAATATAGTATTAAATCTATAACTCTTGGATTTTTTTCATAAGAATCTAAAATATTATTTACTATTTTTCTAAAGATAGTAACTGAAAATGGATTGAAAAAATAGAATTTGTTTTCTACAGACTTAATTTGGTAATCTTGACCTAAAATACAATTAAAATCTATTTGACTAGAAAGTCGCTTATGCTTGTCTAAGTAATTTTCTTTATTGATTAGGCAATCCTGATAATAAGTTTCATCCATTTCTATACCTGTAGCATTACATTTGAAAAAACTATTAAGATAGAATATAAGTCTGCCTTTGCCGCATCCAAAATCAACTACATTATCCGTTTTATCCATAGTGTATGTTTTAAATAATATATCAAGTGCGATATATGACGTAGCTTGATATGGGTGGTAGTGGTTAACACTAGAATCCCAAAGTTTTTCACCCATAGTATTTATGTTTAATAAATCTTCATAAAATTTTTCATCCATAAAACTTCCTCTTTCAAATTTAGTTAAATTTTAAAATCAAAACACAAATAACATTATACATAATATTTACAATATTATGCACATGACTTTTAGTTTTTGTAGATTTTATGTATAATATAAGAGTAATATATAAATTAAAAATTGTGAACGGCGATTTTTATAAAGTTTATTATACAATAGGAGGGATTAGATGGTTAAATTAATAGCAACGGATATGGATGGGACATTACTAAATAGTAATCATGAAATTCCAAAAGATTTTAAAGACACTATAAATGCTTTAAAAGAAAAAGATGTAATGTTTGCTATATCTACAGGAAGAAACTATTTAGATATATCTTATCAATTTGATGATTATAAAAAGGAAATATTATTTATTTGTGAAAATGGAACAGGAATATATTATAAAGATGAATGTATATATTCAAAGTTCTTGGAAAAGGATACCATAAAGCAATTGGTAGAACTTGGGCGTGAAGTAGATAATGCATATCCTATGTTATGTGGGACTAAGGGGCTATATTTAGAAGATGAAGAAGCTTTAAAACAGTTAAATATACTTTTCCCTATGAATGTGCCAGTTACAAAAGTAGATTCATTATTAGATGTAGAAGATGGAATATTTAAAGTTAATATGTTTGATTTAACTGATGCTGAAACTAATAGTTATTCAATATTTAAAAGTGCGAATATCGATGGGGTAACATTAACTCCTTCAGGTAAATATTGGTTAGATATGTCTAGTTTTGGAACAAATAAAGGACTTGCAATTAAAAAAGTGCAAGACATGTTTGATATAGATTATAAAGAAACTATGGTCTTTGGTGATCATTTAAATGACTTAGAGATGATGAAGAGTGCTTATTATAGTTATGCTATGAAAAATGGACATGATGATGTAAAAGAAATTGCAAACTTTGAAACTAAATACACAAATGAAGAATGTGGTGTAACTAAGACTATACAAGAAGAAGTTTTACAAGCTAAGGAATTAGCATAATATAAATTAAAAATAATGAGGGTTATTTAACCCTCATTATTTTTTGTATCGTAAGGTTTTATAGTTGTATTTATTAAAAAGGCAATAAATACACCCATTAAAGTATCGAAAGTTCTTAAAAAACATAAGAAATAGCATTTTCATTAGTGTAATTTATCATTATACTTAAAAATACTACACAACCTAAACTACAAGCTTCTTGAGCTTTGAACATATTACATAGGTGTATAACGGTCGATATTCCAATACCAAGTAAAATCGGATTTGTATATTTTATTGAAGTGAAATTAACTAACCATATAAGTAACACACTAAATAACCCACCTATTAGAGTACCTATTATACGATGTTTGCCAGCATTTATAGAGCTTTCAATAGTATTTCCCATACATAATATAGTTGCAACACAAACATAGAAGTAATCAGTTCTACCTAACAGAGAATATATAACTATGCTTAAAAATACGGCTATTCCTGTTTTTATATTTCTATAGCCTATAGTTGGCAACATTCTCACCTCTCTTTTAATATAGTATGTATTATATTTAACGAAATTTTACATGGAATAAATAGTAAAAAATATTATAAGACAGATTACCTTATATACATTTTTATATAAATATATTAAAAAGGTTGCATATCAAAGTAAAAACATATATTATTGTATTAAGTGATTAATACAATAAGGAAGTGATACAATTTGACTTGGGAATTTGATAATAACAAACCTATATATTTGCAGCTAATTGATATATTAAAGTTGAAAATTATATCTGGTGAATTTGAAATAGGTTCTAAACTAAGTTCTGTAAGAGATATGGCATCAGAAGCAGAAGTAAATCCAAACACTATGCAAAGGGCTCTAGCTGAATTAGAAAGGGAAGGGTTACTGCATAGTCAAAGAACAAGTGGTAGATTTGTGACAAATGATGAAGAAAAAATTAAATTTATGAGAAAAGAAATAGCAGACAGAGAAATAAATTCACTAAAAGAAAAGTTAATACAATTAGGATACAAAAAAAATGAAATTGTAGAGATTGTAAAAAATAATATAATGGAGGATTAATATGAGTCAAAATATAGCTGAGTTTAATGATGTATATAAGAAGTATGGTAAGAAACAAGTATTAGAAGAGTTTAATTTAAACATACCTAAAGGTAAAATAGTAGGTTTATTAGGTCCAAATGGAAGCGGAAAAACTACTATGATAAAGTTGCTAAATGGGTTAACGCAATGTGATAAAGGAAATGTTTTTATAAATGGATTGAAACCATCTGTAAAAACTAAAGAAATTGTATCTTACTTGCCAGATAGAAACTATTTAAATGAAGATATGACTGTAAAAGAACTTTTAAAATTATTTAGTGATTTTTATAAAGACTTTGATATAAATAAAGCAAAAGAAATGATTAAAAATTTAAATTTAGAAGAAAATGAAAAAATAAAATCTATGTCTAAAGGGACTAAAGAAAAAGTAGGATTAATATTAGTAATGTCAAGAAATGCAAAATTATATATACTTGATGAGCCTATAGGAGGAGTTGATCCAGCATCTAGAGCTTATATAATAAAAACTATACTTAAGAATTTTAATGAAGATTCAACTCTTTTAATTGCAACACACCTTATAAATGAGATTGAAAATATTTGTGATGAAGTTATTATAATTTCTAAAGGAGAAATTTTACTAAAAGGAAATGTAGATGAAATTAGAGAAGAAAAAGGAATGTCTATAGATGCTTTATTTAGGGAGGAATTTAAATGTTAGGAAAATTATTAAAATATGAATTAAAATCAACTGCTAAATTTTTTGTACCTATGTACTTTGCAATACTAGCAATAACAACTCTAAACACTATATTTATAAGAAAAAATGTTTTTATAGAGGCACAAGGAATAATAAATATGGTTATAGGTGGGCTATTTATAGCAATAACAACCCTAACTATAGTAATTATAGTTAAGCGATTTAAAAAGAACTTACTGGGAGATGAAGGTTATTTAATGTTTACACTTCCTGTAAAAAGTAGCAGTCTTATATTATCAAAATATATATCTGCTTTAATATGGGTGCTATTAACTATGATAGTTACTGCAATGGCCGTAATTATATATTCTAATGCATTATTTACAAATGTGGGAGGATTATTTGGAGATGGAACAACATTTTCTATAAGTAATATAATGATTTCAGGAAAAGAATTAGTTAGAAATAATCAAGATATTATAATAATTGCTAGTGTAGTAGGATTAACTTTAAGTAGTATATCTATAGTTGTATTTGTTATTTACAATTCGATAGCAATAGCTCAATTACCTATTTTCACTAAACATAAAACTGTAGTTAGTATAATATCATTTTTTGTAATAGGAAAAATTATAAGCGTTATTTATGATTTTGTTAATAATTTTACACCACAAATAAATATTTCAAATCTAGACTTCATTCAAGCTTTTACAAAAGTGACTACAATAGGAATTTTAGAAAATATATTTATAGTTATTATTTTATTTATCAGTCTTAATTATACTTTAAGTAAAAAACTTAATTTAGACTAATAAGGTAAATTTTATATCGTTTAAAAATTTTAAAAAATCATAACCTAATCTTAAGTAAATTAAGAAAGGGTGATTATATGAAAAAGTCTAAAAAATATGATGAATACAAAAATGAAGCTCAAAATTTTCAATCTATGGTGAATCATTCACAACGAAACTCAGAGTTTGAATCTCAATTAGAGGAAAGTCAAACTGTTGATAAAAAAATGGCTTCAAAAAGACAAGGAGCATTAACTAAGCAAATAAGCAATTAATGTAAAGTTGAATTTTGTCGAATTAAAAAAATAAAATAGTACATCATAATTAAGGAACAAAATAGGTAACAAGAAAAGGACTATTTAAAATGAAAAATTCTATGAAAAATCAATCATTAAATTCTATGCAAAATAATGCTCAACCTAATATGCAAAGCGTATCTGAGATGAACATGCAAAATAGTGGAAATCTAAACATGCAAAACAATGTTCAACCAAATATGCAAAATAATGCTCAACCTAATTTACAAAGTGTATCTGAAATGAATATGCAAGATAGTGTTGAACCAAACTCTCAATTCTCATCAAGTGTGGGTGCTAAGGGAATGGCTGACAAAAATGCTTATGCAAAAAAACAAATGCAAAATAATGAATTAAATTAATATAGCGAAAAAATACACATTTGATTATCAAGTGTGTATTTTTTTGCCTAATTTAAGACTATTAAAAAATTAGTAAACATATAATTTCAAATACATAAAATGTTATAAATATATAATTTACAGGAGATATATTAAGAAAATTTATATGAGCAAAATAATCTAGGGGGGATTATAGGTGGACTCAAAAATAAAAAAATACGTAGATAATTTGTTTGAAGAAGTGCCAAAAACAAGAAAAACTTATGAGATTAAATCAGAATTAATATCAAATATAAGTTCAAAATACAATGATTTACTAGACTCAGGATTAAATGAAGAAGAAGCTTATTTAAAAGCTATAGAAAATGGAGTTAATATAAATAATATTATTAAAGAAAATGAAAAAGATTTAAAAGAAAGTGAAGAATATAGAAAAAAATACTCAAAACGATATTCAATAGGAATAATGTTATATATACTATGTCCAACACCAGTAATACTTTTAGGAGATAGAGGATTTCCACAAGACAGGATAGGGGTAATTTTACTTCTTGCAATGGTAGCTATAGCAACTTCAATTTTGATATATAATGGATATAATAAGCCTACAACTTCAATGATAAATGATGAATTATATGCTGAATTTATAAATTGGAAAAAGTTAAGTGATAAAGATAGAATTTTAGAAAGAAGAATAAAGTCAATATTAAATTCATTAATTTTATTAATTTACCTTATAGTAAGTTTTACTTATAATAACTGGGAAGTTTCGTGGATTATATTTATTATAGGCGGTAT
>NZ_JAWDJM010000132.1:0-19294 GCF_032465715.1 Paraclostridium sp. MRS3W1
CTAAAAGTGCATCTAGTATTGCATCTGATATTTGATCACATATTTTATCTGGATGCCCTTCTGTAACTGATTCTGAAGTAAATAAATGTTTTGCCATTAATGTTTCCTCCTTTTATCTTTTAACCTTAGATTAAAATTCTTTCTATTACCTTAGATCCATAATTAGAATAGTCTTTCTTGATATTAAAAAAACCTCTTCTTTTTATAAGAAGAGGTTAATTATATTCGTCAATAATTAACTAACCTCATCTTTCAAGATATAAAATCTTGTAGGAATTAGCACCTTTTCCATTCGGAATGGTTGCTGGGTTTCACAGGGCCTGTCCCTCCACCTCTCTTAATAAGGTAATTAAGAAATTTTATTAATTTTTTATTACTTTACTAATTATACTATTATTAATGATTCTTATCAATATGTTTCTTTAAATTTTAAATGTTATTTTTTACTTTAGGATCTCATATATTTATTTTAAGGGGGGATGTTCCTATGTATTTGGCTAAAGTAAACTATAAAAAAGATAATGTTGTTCAAATCCTTAGTGATACATTAAAAGATATAATTGATGAGAATACGGTTATAGTTTGTATAGGAACAGATAGAGCTATAGGCGATTCTTTAGGCCCTTTAGTTGGAACGATGTTAAAAAACAGCAATTATAAATATCCTGTTTATGGTACTTTAGATAAACCTATTCATGCTTTAAATATATATGAATCCCTACAGTCTATAAAGAAAAAACATGTTAATGGTAATTTTCTGGCTATAGATGCTTGTCTAGGATCAAAAAGCAATATAGGAAATTTACAAGTAAGAAAAGGACCTATCCTGCCCGGAAAGGGAGTAGGTAAGAAACTTCCTGAAATTGGGAATTATTCTATCGTTGGTATTGTTGATAAAGTAGACGAAAATAATAAGTTTTCATTTAATAGTATCCGTCTAAGCTTTATTTTAGATATGGCTGAAATAATAGCATTATCCTTAATACTTTCAACCTGATTTCAATATATCCCCTTTATAATCAAAAATAAAGAAGCTGTCAAAAGACAGCTTCTTTATTTTTGAACTAATGCAAACATTAATTCTCCGCTACAAACTAATTCTCCATCAACATATGCGCTTGCATTGGCCTTACCTATATTTCTTCTTAAAGAAGTCATTTCAACTTCCATTCTTAATGTATCTCCCGGTCTAACTTCTTTTTTAAATCTAACTTTATCTATACCTGCAAACACACCTAGTTTTCCTTTATTTTCATCTATAGACATCATAGCTACAGCTCCAACTTGAGCCATAGCTTCTATTATTAGAACTCCTGGCATTATAGGGTATTCTGGAAAATGTCCTTGGAAAAATGGTTCATTAACACTTACATTTTTTATCCCTACAGCTCTTTTACCTTCTTCAAGTTCAACAACTTTATCTACAAGTAAAAATGGATACCTATGAGGTATTAATTCTTTTATTTGATCAATATTTAGCATATTATTCTTCTCCTTTTATAGTTTTTCTTTTGAATAGCCCTGTTCCACCTGTTTCTAACATATCTAAAGCTGATAATGACTCTCCTGTCCCTTTCGCAACACAAGATAAAGGATCTTCAGCTATTTTAACTTGCATACCTGTACTTTCCTCTATTTTTTTGTCTAGTCCATATAAAAGAGCTCCTCCACCTGTCATTATTATTCCACTTTCACTTATATCTGCTGCAAGTTCTGGAGGAGTTTTTTCAAGTACAGATCTAACAGTAGAAACAATTTGGTTAACTCCATCTGCTAAAGCATCTAGCATTTCCTTTGAGTCTATAGTTATTTTTTGAGGAAGTCCTGTTACTAAATTTCTACCTTTTACATCCATAGTAACTTCTTCTTCTCTAGGATATGCAGTCCCAATATTAATTTTAACTTGTTCAGCAGTTCTATCACCTATAAGTAAATTATGTTTTTTTCTCATATAATTTACTATATATTCATCAAACTTATCTCCACCAATTCTTATAGATTCACTTACAACCGCTCCTCCTAAAGATATTACGGCTATATCTGCTGTTCCTCCACCTATATCAACAACCATATTACCATCAGGTTTAGATATATCTAATCCGGCTCCTATAGCCGCTGCTATAGGTTCTTCTATTATATAAACGTCTCTAGCTCCAGCTTGTCTTGTAGCTTCCTCTACAGCTCTCTTTTCTACCTCTGTAACTCCCGTTGGTACACACACCATTATTCTAGGCATGAAAAATCGTGAAAAACCTTTCTTGTCTACCACTTTGTCTACATAATATGTTAACATTTTTTCAGTAATATTATAATCAGATATTACTCCATCTTTTAAAGGTCTTATAGCTACTATATTTCCTGGTGTTCTTCCTATCATCTTTCTAGCCTCATCACCTACAGCTAAAACTGTTTGTGACTTTTTATCTATTGCTACAACAGAAGGTTCTTTTACAACAATACCCCTTCCATTGACATATACAAGAACATTTGCAGTACCTAAATCGATACCTATATCCGCTCCTTTTGTCATTAAATTCAACTCCTTCTCAATTTATATAAACTTTTCGTTAATTTTAACACTCTACATACAAAATATACAAAAACTTGTTTTTAGTCAAGAAAAAAATGTAGGTTTTTTAACCTACATTTTTATTACACTTCACTTCATATTTTTGTTTTGTTGCCATTCCCCCTCTTATATGCCTTTCAGATTTATTCTTTTCCAAAACCATTTTAACCTCTTTTGCAAGAGATGGATTAATTTCTTCTAATCGTTCAGTTACATCTTTGTGTATAGTACTTTTACTTACGCCAAATGTTTTAGCAGTTTGTCTAACTGTTGTTTTCTTTTCTAATATATACTTTGCTACAACTATAGCTCTTTCCTCTATATGCGATCTCAAAGCTTCCCCCCCTTAAATCCTACCTTAGTGATATATATGTAAAAAAACAAAAAAATATAACAAGCTTAATCAAATTTGATTAAGCTTGTTATATTTTTTATTTAATTAACGTCATAGGGTCTATAGATTTACCATCTTTTGTTGCAGTTACATGCACGTGTGCACCTTCTAAACTTTCTACACTAGTAGTATTACCAACTTTTCCTATTACATCTCCGTCTTTAACTTCTTGACCTTTTTTAACAGATACTTTGTCATCTAAGTTTGAATAAACAACAGCTACTTTATCTTTAGATTCCACTTTTACAGATACTCCATGTTGGTCATCTTTAAATACATCTGTTACTTTACCATTAACAACTGATTTTACCTTACTTCCTTTTTTAGCTTGTACATCTAATGCTTTATGTATTTCCCATACATCTAATGTACTTGAGTAACTAGGCTCTTTTTCTGAATACTCTCTAGTCACTTTTTCTCCTAGATAGTTTATTTTAGTTTCTTCCTTTTTAACAACTTCTTTTTCTTTTACCTTATCTAAGTTTTCTTTTGAATTGGTAGCTGTTGGCACAGTTTTATCATCTTTTTCTATTAGGTGAATTTCGCCTTCTTCATCACCTTTTGCCACTTTATTTTGATTATCTAAAAAACCGTTTTTTGAAGCTAAATCATCCACACTATTTTTAGTAAACCAAATACCTCCAATTGCTACTAAACAAACACATACAAATAAGGCTAAGTAAAAACCATCTTTCTCTAATAGTTTTTTCTTTTTCATGACGCACCTCCAAATATATTCATACATTTGTATTTTGTACCTTATTTGTTATTTTTATACAATTTTTATTCTTTTATATTTATTTTATTTTCATGTTTTAAATATTAATTTTTCACTATATATAAATAAATTAATATTACTTCCATTTTTTATTTTATTTAATTCTTGAAATACAAAAAAACTCTAAACTAACTTGCAAATCAAGTTAGTTTAGAGTCTTTAATATGTATCTTTAATATTGATATCTGAATAATAATGTTCTAATATTTCATAATATTTATAACCATCCTTAGCCATTCCTTCTGCTCCCCATTGGCTCATACCTACACCATGACCATATCCTTTTACAATAATATCTACATAATCTTTATTAAACTTCAAATCAAAGTTAGCGGAATTTAAATTAAATAAACTCCTTATGTCACGGCCTGATATTTCTTTATTTCCAACTTTTATCTTCTCAACCGATCCACCTTTACTTCTTTCTTCTATACTAACTTGTTTTGATAATTTATCATTAGAAATCGACATATTAGGATAACCTTTTCTTAGTGTGTTTATAAAGTCGGAATTATTTATCTTAACATTAGATGCATATTTAGGGGCATTTTTATCATAAGGACTATCTACAGATCTCAAATATGGATATTTAGTACTAAATACCTCTTCACTATTTTCTGTATTTCCTGATGATGTAGAAAAGTATAATGGTAAAATTGGCTCATCTTCATATACTATAATTTGACCCTTAGTATCTTTCACAGCTTGTTCTATTTTTGTATAAAATTTATCCATCCAAGCTTGGCCATTTTTACTTAGTAATTCTGATTTACTTTTATATTCCTGACAATGTTTATAATCTGTACATACAGCTGCATTTTTATGCTTACCAGTTTTTTCACTATATACTGTAAATGTTCTAGCAGCTACTGCTTGTGCCTTTAAAGCCTCTTTATCAAACTCTGCAGACATTTCCCCTGCAAGAACTCCACATAAATAATCTTCTATGTCTATAGTCTCTACTATTCCTTTTTTATGATTATAAACCTTTATTTTAGGTGATTCCTTATCTATAGTTTCGTAATTTTTAACACTTTTCTTTTTATTAATTTTTAGCTTAGTTTCAATTTTTAACTTATTTTGGATATGTGGCACTATATCTGGCTTTGAGTCTGAGCTATATGCAAATATAGATACGCAAATAGGTATAGCTGCAGTCACCAAAACAGTACTAGCTAAAACTAACAATGGGTTTTTCATAAAATTTTCCTCCTTGGATAAATACTTCTAATCCATAAATTTTATGAAAAACCCGTGTTAATTATGACTAATTATTAGTCTTCAATTATTTCTATATTTCCACCTAATGCTTGTATCTTCTTATCTATGTCTACATATCCTCTTTGTATATGATATATATCTCCTATTTCAGTTACTCCTTCAGCTATAAGTCCACATAAAATCAACGCAGCTCCAGCTCTTAAATCTGTTGCTTTTACTGTTGATCCATGTAATTGATCTACACCTGAAACAATAGCACTTCTACCTTCTATTTTTATATTAGCGCCCATTCTGTTGAACTCTGCAACGTGCATAAATCTATTTTCAAATACAGTTTCTATAACTACTCCCGTTCCATTTGCTACAGTAGCCATAGCCATAAATTGAGCTTGAACATCTGTTGGGAATCCTGGGTGTGGTAATGTCTTGATATCTATTGGCTTTAATACCTCAGGTCCTTTAACTCTTACAGAATTATCCATATCTATTATTTCACATCCAGCCTCTTTTAATTTAGCTACAACAGGCTTTAAATGTTCCATAATTACATTGTCTATAGTTATATCTCCTTTTGTCATAGCTGCTGCAACCATGTATGTAGCCGCTTCTATTCTATCTGGTATAACTGTATGTTCAGCACCTTTAAGTGACTTAACTCCTTTTATTCTTATTGTGTTAGTTCCTGCCCCTTTTACGTCAGCTCCCATTTCATTTAAGAAGTTTGCTAAATCAACTATTTCTGGTTCTTCTGCAGCATTTTCTACTATAGTAGTACCTTCTGCTAAAGCAGCAGCCATCATTATATTTTCTGTAGCTCCTACTGATGGGAAGTCTAAGTATAACTTGCTTCCTACTAATTTCTCCGTATTAGCCTCCACAAATCCATGATCTATTATTACATTAGCTCCTAATGCCTTAAATCCTTTTAGATGTAAATCTATAGGTCTAGTTCCTATTGCACATCCTCCTGGCATAGATATTTTTGTATGGTTAAATCTAGCAAGTAGCGGTCCCATTACTAAGAATGATGCTCTCATCTTTCTTACAAGCTCATATGGAGCTTCACAAGTCTTTATATTACTTGCATCTACTGTTAATGTACAATCCTTATATTCAACCTCAGCACCTAAATGTCTTAATAAATCAGATATTACATGTACATCTTTTAAGTTAGGAACCCCTTTTAACACTGATTTTCCATCAGCTAATAAAGTTGCTGCTATTATTGGTAATACTGCATTTTTTGCCCCATCTATTTTAACACTTCCTACAAGTGGATTACTCTTCTTAACTAAAATTTTTGCCATTTCACTTTTCTCCTCACACTAATAATCTAATTTTATTATAGGTGTAGCTACGTAAATCATAGTTTTTTCTTCGTTTTCGCTATACCTAATTCCTATATTTAAATTTACCTTATTTCCCAAATATTCAAGGTAATCAGTTTTAATCAATTTACTAAAAGCTGTTACCGACATAAAATTTTCTTCTTCAACCCTGTCTATTTCTTTAGCATTCATATTATATAATATTTTTTTCAAAATATCATCATATTTGTGTAGTTGTAACTTTTTTTTATACTCTCCAGCCATACATGTATAAATATCGACTTTTTTGCAATACAAATTTAGAGTATTTTCTACAACTGTATAAATATCCACTATATCTTTATATACTTTATTTTCTAATATGTCAACTATAATATATGACTCATTTTTACCTTTATTAGCGACAATGATAGATATATTTCTATCTTTTTCATCTATCTGTGCATATACCTGAGTTTGAGTATCCTTTTTACTTTCAATCCATTTTAAATTAGATTCCTCAAGCCCTAAGTTAGAAATTATTTCCATGCAAATATTTTTCATCTCTTCTTTTTCTAAAGATTTATCTAAATATGCATTAGCTTTCATATTATAAAATTTAAAATCACTATCTATACTTTCAAAAGCATTTACTAGTTGATTATATCCATTATTCTTTATTTCAGCTTCTGATTCTCCATAGAACAAAACTATCCCTAATAAAAATATAAATATCAAACTTATACTCACTAATATTTTTTTCATAGTATTACCTCCCCATATTTCCAGTTTTATACTATAAAGTATTAACAAAAATTGGTTGGTTATACTATTCATGATTCCAAAAATATTTTAATATATTATTATAATTTTTTCTATACATATTAAATTATATATAATTTTACACAATAAAAAAGCTATACTTATATTTTAAGTGTAGCCGGTTGCATCAATAACTCCATATATCCAAGATGCCCACATATAGGATATAGTTCTTCGCTTCTCAATTCATTATGAAATATATTTAATTGCGCATTAGAGGCTAAATTTGGCGCTTTTAAGCTTTCGTATGAGTTTCATTTGGATTTACCCTATCTTATACTCTCAAAAGCTTCAAATCACTATTTTTAAGATTTAGTTAATTGCTCAGTATCTTAAATTAGTATTGTATATAAAATTATACATAAAGTTTAAAAAGGTGATTCTCAATATAAAATCGAGATATCACCTTTGATTTTTATTATTCAACAGTAACTGATTTAGCTAAGTTTCTTGGCTTATCTACATCGCAACCTCTTTCAACTGCAACATAGTAAGATAGTAATTGAAGTGGTAAAACTGTTAATATACTTGATAATACATCCTCAACATTAGGTATATATATTACTTCATCAGCAGATTTTTCAACTTCTTTATTTTTCTCTTGAGCTACAGCAATTACATATGCTCCTCTTGCTCTAACTTCTTCCATGTTAGAAACCATTTTTTCAAATAACTCTCCTTGAGAAGCTATAGCAACTACAGGAGTTCCTTTTTCTATTAATGCTATAGTTCCATGCTTTAACTCACCTGCAGCAAATGCTTCTGCATGTATATATGATATTTCTTTTATTTTTAAAGCACCTTCCATAGCTATATTATAATCTAATCCTCTACCTAAGTAGAATGCACTATGTTTTTCTTTTAAAGTCTTAGCAATTTCTTTTATATGATCTTCTTGTTTTAAAGCTTCTTCAACCTTTGAAGGCATCTCTTTTAGTTTTTCTATCATTTCATTATAGTACTCTCTAGTTATAGTACCTTTCTTTATAGCAAAGTCTAAAGCTATCATATAGAATGATACTAATTGAGTTGTATATGCTTTAGTTGATGCAACTGATATTTCAGGTCCTGCCCAAGTATAGAATACATCATCTGATTCTCTTGCAATTGAAGATCCAACAACGTTAGTTACTGATAATATTCTAGCTCCTCTTTCTTTAGCATATCTTAAAGAAGCTAAAGTATCTGCAGTTTCTCCTGATTGACTTACTAATATTAATAATGTCTTATCATCTATAAATGGATCTCTATATCTAAATTCTGATGCTATATCTGTTATAACTGGTATCTTAGCAAATTTTTCTATAGCGAATTTTCCTATAAGTCCAGCATGATAAGCAGTTCCACACGCTACTATATAAACTCTGTTTATATTGTCTAAATCTTCTTTAGTCATTTTTATATCATCTAAATGGATTTCTCCGTTTTCATTTAATCTTCTTACTAATGTTTCTTTTACTCCATTAGGTTGTTCATATATTTCTTTTAACATGAAATGTTCGTACCCACCTTTAGATGCAGCTTCAACATCCCAAGTAATTTCATTAACTTCTTTATTTACTACTTCTCTATTTTCATTTAATATAGTAACTTTATCTCCTACTATATGAACAAATTCACCATTTTCTAAGAAATATACATTTCTTGTATATTTTAATATTGCAGGTATATCTGATGCTATAAAGTTTTCTCCCTCTCCAAGTCCCACAACTAAAGGACTATCTTTTCTAACTGATACTAATTCTTGATTATTATCTTTACATATAACACCTAATGCATATGCTCCTCTTAATCTTTGAGTAGCTTTATATACTGCATCTAATAAATTACCTTCATAATATTTATCAACTAAATGTGCTACTACTTCTGTATCTGTTTGAGATAAGAATTTTACACCTTCAGCTTGTAATTCCTCTTTTAATTCCATATAGTTTTCTATAATTCCATTGTGAACTACAGCTATTGTTCTATCCATATTAAAATGAGGATGTGAATTAACATCTGATGGCTCTCCATGAGTTGCCCATCTTGTATGTCCTATTCCTAAACCTCCATTTATAGGATTCTTTTCTAGATCCTCTGCTAAAACAGCTAATCTTCCTTTAAACTTTCTTATTTCTAACTCATTTCCTGTATTTATAGCAACACCTGCAGAATCATATCCTCTGTATTCAAGCTTTGATAATCCTTCTACTAAAACTTCTGTTGCCATTCTATTTCCTAAATATCCAACTATACCACACATAATTTGTGTCCTCCTAAAAATATTAATTTTTTATATATTTTTAAGATTCAGGTCAGTTTACATAAACTTTTTTTTGTACATATAATCACTTATATGGTTTGTAAAAGCTTTACGATGGTAAACACACCGCAGAGTATCCGCCGACAATTCGATAAACTCTGTCCTCGTCAACTTAGATTTTACTAAGTTCTGGCGCTTGTAAAGTAAATACTAAGGCTTAATCTTAGTATTTACTTCTGAAATTATGATAATTTCTCTTGTATTAAATTAGCTAAATTTGTAGCTAACTCTTTTAATTGACCTTCATCTTTACCCTCTAACATAACTCTTACTAATGGCTCTGTTCCTGATGGTCTTATTAAGACTCTTCCGCATCCATCCATTAGTTTTTCTATTCTTTCTATTTCATCTTTAATTTCTGGTATTTCCATATATCTATTTTTATTTTCATTTTTTATTCTAGCATTAACTAATACTTGTGGGTATTGATTCATTACTGCTGCAAGTTCTGATAAAGTTTTACCTTCTTCTTTAACTATTTGAGCCAAAACTAAAGAACTTAAAGTTCCATCTCCAGTCGTATTATAATCTAAGAAAATCATATGACCTGATTGCTCTCCACCTAAATTATATCCACTGTTTTTCATTTCCTCTAAAACATATCTGTCTCCTACAGCTGTTGTTGCTAGATTTATGTTGTTTTCTTTTGCAGCTATAACTAAACCTATATTACTCATAACTGTAACAACTAAAGTATCTTTAGCTAACTTGTTTTGCTTCTTTAAATATATTGCACTTAATATCATTATATGGTCACCATCTACAATTTGACCCTTTTCATTTACAGCTATTAGTCTATCTGCATCACCATCATATGCAAGTCCTAAATCAGCTTTATTTTTTAATACAGCTTCTTGAAGACCCTCTGGGTGTGTTGATCCACATTTATCATTTATGTTATTTCCATCTGGTGTATTATTTATAGCTACAACATCTGCACCTAATTCTTCAAATACCATTGGGGCAACTTTATATGCAGCTCCATTCGCACAGTCTAACACAACTTTTAATCCATTAAAATCTATATTAACTATAGTTTTTAAATAATCAACGTAATCTCTTACAGCGTCATGTTCATGTATCTTTTTACCAACCTTATCTCCAGTTGGATGTACTTCTACTCTTTCTATATCATCTATATATGACTCTATTTCAAGTTCAATAGAATCATCAAGTTTATATCCATGTTCATTAAAGAATTTTATTCCATTGTATTCTACTGGGTTATGAGATGCTGATATAACTACTCCACAATCTGCATTGTAGTGTTTAGTCAAATATGCTACTCCTGGAGTTGGTATTACACCAACAGTTATAATATCACATCCAACTGACATAAGTCCAGCTATAAGAGCTGATTCTAGCATATCTCCAGATACTCTAGTATCTTTACCAACTACAACCTTAACTTTATCTTTCCCTTTAGTTAAAACATACCCACCTGCTCTACCTAGCTTATACGCTAGATCACAGTTAAGTTCTGTATTGGCTATTCCTCTTACTCCGTCAGTTCCAAAATATTTTCTCATCAAAAAAACTCCTTCCAGCAATAAAGACTTTTAAATATATCACAATTTCATATTATGTTCAATCATAGTCTTTAGTTCATAATTGTTATTGTAATATGTTTCACAAAAAAAGACAATAGTATTTACACCATTGTCTTTTTTCTGTCTTTAATTGACTAAATATGACATATTCCAATTATGCAAGCGCTTCTTGAGATTTAACTGCTTCAGCACCTTTTAGTAAAGCTGCTTTGTTTAATGGAACAAATTTTTCTTTACTTGGCCCGAAAACTTTTTTAAATGCTTCTAATACAGAATCTACTTCCACACATTTATTTAACTCTAAGTATGCTCCTAACATTATCATATTAGCAACTCTTGGATTTCCAAGTTCTAAAGCTAATTCATTAGCTTGTATGTAGTAAGTTTTTACATCTGTTCTTTCAACTTTTTTCTCTATTAATGAACTGTTCACTAGTATTTTACCCCCAGGAACAACATCTTTTTCAAATTTATCAAGTGAAGGTAAGTTCATAACTATAGCACAAGTTGCATCATCAGTTATAACTGGTGATCCTACTGGAGTATCAGAAATTGTTACTGAACAGTTAGCAGTTCCTCCACGCATTTCTGGTCCATATGATGGTAACCATGAAACTTCCTTTTTCTCAAGCATTCCTGCATAAGTAAGTAATTGTCCCATAGACATAACACCTTGACCACCAAATCCTGCACATATTACTCTTTCTGTAGCCATATTACTTCGCCTCCTCAACTTTAACATCTTTAATATTTCCTATTGGATAGTATGGCATCATATTATCTCTTAGCCATTGTAATGAATCTTGAGGAGTTAATCCCCAGTTTGTAGGACAAGTTGATAATACTTCTACTATACCAAATCCTAATCCAGCTAATTGAACTTCAAAAGCTTTCTTTATAGCTTTTTTAGCTTTTCTTACATTAGCAGGAGTATCTACAGAAACTCTCTCTACAAATACAGCTCTATCTAAAGTTCCTAACATTTCAACCATTCTTATAGGAGCTCCTTGTAAGTTTATATCTCTTCCACTTTGAGCTGTAGTAGCTTTTTGACCTAATAAAGTTGTTGGAGCCATTTGGCCACCTGTCATACCATATATAGCATTATTTACAAATATTGTTGTAAATTTTTCTCCTCTTGCAGCAGCATGAACTATCTCAGCAGTTCCTATAGATGCTAAGTCTCCATCTCCTTGATAAGTAAATACTACTTTATCTGGATGAACTCTTTTTATACCTGTAGCAACAGCTGGTGCTCTACCATGAGAAGCCTCTTGCATGTCACAGTTAAAGTAATTGTATGCTAAAACTGAACATCCAACAGGAGCAACCCCTATAGTATCTCCTAATACATCTAGTTCTTCTAATACTTCTCCTACTAATCTATGGATTATACCATGTGTACATCCTGGACAGTAGTGTGTTTGGTTATCTGTTAATCCTTGAGTTTTCTTGAATACAAGTGTCATTATCTAGCACCTCCCATAGCAACTTGTTGAGATTGTTCTACTATTTCTTTAGCTTTTGCAGCTATTTCTGCTGGTGATGGTATCATACCACCTGTTCTTCCATAGAAGTGAACAGGTAATCTACCTTCTATAGCTAGTCTAACATCCTCTACCATTTGTCCAGTACTCATTTCTACTGTTAATAAGTTCTTAGCTTCTGGTATTTGATTAAATGCTTCAAATGGGAATGGCCATAAAGTTTTAGGTCTTATAAGACCTGCTTTTATACCTTCTTCTCTTAAACTTTCTATTGTATTTTTAACGATTCTTGAAGTAGTTCCGTATGCTACGAATACTATTTCAGCATCCTCTGTTTTGTACATTTCATATGCAGTTTCATTTTTTTCTATTTCTTTATATTTAGCATCTAAATTTATACAGTGATCTTCTAGAGATTTTGGATCTAAGTATAAAGAGTTTATTATATTTGGTTTTCTCTCCATTTTAGTTCCAACACTAGCCCAAGTTTTTGGAGCTAATTCTCTTGTTTTAGGCTTATTAAATTCTACTGGTTCCATCATTTGACCTATCATACCATCTCCAACTACCATAACTGGAGTTCTGTAGTAATCTGCAACTTCAAAAGCTTCCATTACCATATCAACAGCTTCTTGAACAGTTGCTGGTGCATAAACTGGAGTTCTATAATCTCCATTTCCTCCACCTCTTGTTGACATAAAGTAGTCAGATTGAGATGGTTGTATTCCTCCAAGTCCTGGACCACCTCTCATTATATTAACAACAACACATGGAAGCTCTGCTCCTGCTGCGTATGTTATACCTTCTTGTTTTAAAGCTATTCCTGGCGAAGATGAAGATGTCATAACTCTAGCACCTGCTCCTGCTGCTCCATAAACCATATTTATCGCAGATACTTCTGATTCTGCTTGAACAAAAGCTCCTCCATTTTTTGGTAGTTCTCTAGACATATATTCTGGTAACTCGTTTTGTGGTGTTATTGGATAACCAAAGAAATACTTACAGCCAGCTTCCATAGCTGCTTTCCCTATTGCTTCGTTACCCTTCATAAGTATCTTAGCCATTTTAATTCCCCCTTAAGTTTGTATTTAGTCTCTCTCTACTGTTATAACTGCATCTGGACACATAGTTGCACAGTTTGCACATCCTACGCATTTATCCATATCAGAAACAGAAGCTGGATTATATCCTTTTTTGTTTATTGTAGCCTTGTCTATTTCTACAATCTTAACTGGACATGCTGAAACACAAAGTGCACACCCTTTACATAAGTCTTGGTCAAAAGTAACTTTTCCCTTAGCCATTTTAATTAGCCTCCTTGAACTGTATATATTTAAACCTCATTTTACATCCAACATTCTCTCATGTATAAATTTATTGGAAATACATCCCCATCTAAGTTTGTTGGAAGTTGAGGTATTAAGCTTTCTAAACAAGTAACATACTTTATTGGTATATTAGTTATATTTGAAACTTCTTTAACTAGTTCTTGTCCTTTTAGGATATCTTCTATAGTAGTTTCTCTAACTAAATGTGTATTATTTATAAGTCCTGTTACTTTTAATTTTGATGAATTTTCTATAGCTCGAATATGATTTATCACATCACTCGTAGTTTGAGTCTGCTCTCTATTTGCATTAACCACGCAAAACATATCATAATCGTCTTTTTCTACAAGATGACTAAATCTACCTAAGACTCTAGCCCCTACATCATCTCCGCCTACATCAATTACATAATCATACGATTTATCTGTTAAAGGCGCTGTAACTTGAGCTGATACAGCTGGTAAATCTAATGAAGTTGCTTGTATTGAACTATCTATAGGCATTATATTTTTAGATTGTAAAAAATCTCTTTTTTCTCTAGTCCTAAAGTAAACGTTTACAATATCAAGATCTGATATCGCAACTTTAGCATCAGTAAGGTCTCTAAGCTTTGTTACATAATTCATAGAAAACTCACTTTTGCCACTACCATAATGACCTATAATGATTCTAATCCTCTTGTCATTTTTTATCATATAATCACCTTTTATAATGTATTAGCAGTAGCTAATTCTTTTCCATAAACTTTGGCTTCTTCTTCTTTATTTAGAACTCTAAGACCACCTTGAGCTAATGCTATCATTTCATCTTCCCCTGGGTAAACCTTTACCTCAGCTATAAATTTAACTTTATCAATTATCATGTTCGTAAACATATTTGAGTAAGCTATTCCTCCAGTTAATAAAACTGCGTCTACATCTCCATTTAATACTGATGCACAAGCTCCTATCTCTTTAGCAACTTGGTATGCCATTGCTTCATAAACTAATTTAGCTTTATCATTTCCTTCAGCAATCATAGATTCTACTTCTCTACCATCATTAGTATTTAAGTATGCTACTAAACCTCCATTGCCTTTTATTCTTTTCTTTATATCATCAAGTGAATATTCTCCACTAAAACACATTTTTACTAAGTCTCCTACTGGAAGACCCCCACTTCTTTCTGGAGAAAAAGGACCTTCTCCATCTAAAGCATTTGCAACATCTATAACTGAACCTTTTTTATGAGCTCCAACTGAAATTCCTCCACCCATATGAGCAACTATAAAATTACAATCTTCATACTTCTTATCTAAATCTTTAGCAGCTCTTCTTGCAGTAGCTTTTTGATTTAGTGCGTGGAATATACTTTTTCTTGATATTTCTGGTATACCTGATATTCTTGCTACATCATGTAACTCGTCCACTACAACTGGATCTACTATATATGAAGGCACTCCTACACTATCACCTATTTCTTTAGCTATTAGGCCTCCTAAGTTAGATGCATGTTCTCCTAATACTCCTACTTTTAAATCTTCCATCATCTCTTCATCTACACTGTATGTACCACCTGTTATAGGTTTTAAAAGTCCACCTCTACCTACTACAGCATTTAAATCTGATACTTTTATTCCACCTTCTAATAGAGCATCTTCTATAACCTTTTTTCTAAATTCAAATTGATCTGATATTTTTTCATATTGTCCAATTTCTTCTGATGAATGTCTTAATGTTTTTTCAAATAATAAGTTTTCATTTTCAAAAACTGCTATCTTAGTTGATGTTGATCCTGGATTTATCGTTAGTATTTTAAATAAATTTTCCATATTAAGCCCCCTGTATATTCATCTATTTAACTTTTGCAGCCATTAAAACTCCTAATGCTATAGAGTTTAGCTTAGTCTCTTCACTATCAGCTCTTGAAGTTAATATTATCGGTGCCTTAGCCCCTACTATAACTCCTGCATTCTTTGTTTCAGAGAAGAATACTAATGATTTATATAGTATATTTCCAGCTTCTATATCTGGAGCTAGCAATATATCTGCTTTTCCTGCTATCGGATGACTCATTCCTTTATGTTTTGCAGCTTCTTCTGAAACAGCGTTATCTAAAGCAAACGGTCCCCCTACTATACATCCTTTTATATCTCCATTTGCACACATTTCTTCTAAATCCTTTGCATCTACAGTATCTTGCATCTTAGGATTTACTTTCTCTTTAGCACAAATAGCCGCTACTTTTGGATTTTCTATATCTAGTGCGTGCGCAACTACGCAAGCGTTTTCTATAATTTGTTTTTTACCTTGAAGATCTGGTGATAAGTTCATAGCAGCATCTGTTATAAAGAAAAGTCTATCATATCCTTTAACATCAAAAACAGCAACATGACTTAATATATTTCCTGTTCTTAATCCGACTTCTTTATTTAAAACTGCCTTTAATATTATTGACGTGTCCACTAACCCCTTCATTACCATATCTGCTTTACCTTCAGATACTAAACTAACCGCTTTTAAAGATGCTTGAGCTAAGTCTTTTTCATCTATTAACTCATATCCATCTAAATCTATATTTAATTCCTTCGCTATCTCTTTTGTTTTTTCTATATCTCCAACTAATATTGCATTAGCTATTCCCTCTTTTTTCGCCATATCAACAGCAATTAAAACTTCTTTATCTTGAGAGCAAGCAACTGATATGATTTTAGGCCCTCTTTCTTTTGCGTATTTTATTACATCATTAAAGCTTCTCAAAACGTCACCCCATTTTATTTAAGATATCTATGAAATTGTTTTCCTTCACATTTTTATCATATATCTAAAATAAAAAAGATGCAACAAAAATTATTTATTTAACTTACTAATTTTTGTTACATCCTCTTATTTTTCGCTATATTTCTACTATTTTAGGTTCTATTTGCACATCTTTAAAATCATATTTACTTTTATATTTTATAGGGTATTTACCTTCACCTTGAGATGTATCCGCCATATCTATATATAATTGTATATCTTTTTGGCTTAAATCCTTTATCTCATCAGAATAACTAACTGTTATTTTTATGTTTTCTGGAATTTTACTTAAATCGACCTCTTTTCCAGTTTCACTTTCTTTTGAAACAATTTCTATATCAGATTTTGAAATTAGAAACTCGCTTGTTATATTTTTATTTATGTTCAACTTGATACTTGAGATATTATTTTTAATTTTTACATCTTTAGGTATATCCAACGCTACATCTATACTATTATTACTTTTCAAATCATTAGCAGTTATAGGTTTTGTGTTTATACCATTGATATTGTCTAGTGCTTCTTTCTTTCCTTCTATAGTTATGTCCTTTGGATTTATAGAATAGTTTTCTAAATTAGATTGATTAGATACACTATCATCAAATACTAACTTAACTGGAACTACCTTTTCTTGTAGAAATTTTACTGTTGCTACAACAAAATTATCATCTAATTTAACACCTTTAACTACATCTCCATTAGCATCTACTGGAACTAATTTTAACTTAGTTGAAAAGTCTTTATATTTATCAGATGCATCTAAAGTAGCTTTGATACTAGTAACCTTATTAACAAGAGTTCTAGGTCCACTTACATCCACAGTCTTCTTATTTGTCTCTATATTATCAATATTAATTTTTGGTTCTCCTTCAACATCTACAGATATACTTCTTTTCTCATTCACTACTTTTTCTAAGTCTAATGTTATTACATTTGGCTTTATGTCATACTTATTTACACGCTCAGGTAAATTAGCTTGTAAATACACTACATTTTTTCCTTCTTTAGGATCATCTAGCCTTCCATAAATGTATATGTTATCTCTATTTATAGGTCTTAAACTTGATAAGTTAGCTCTTATAGATATATCTGCAAGCAATTCCTCTTTAGGATATATTGTTAATCCTCTTTCCTCTAGTACACTCATGTTCGTAATTGTTACAGGTATATCACTAAATGTCCTAGTTTCTACTGGATCTTCTACTGTCATAACATATAACCATAGCACTAATGCACTTAGCAATGATATTAACTTTATTTTAGTATTATTTTTTAATCTATTTTTCATCTAAATATACCACCTTTTAAAAAGCCTTTTTCTTGATCTTGATCACTAGATTTTAAATTGCTTCGTAATATATTAGTTAATCTTTCTTTAGTCATATTTCTATATAATTTTCCTGACTTAGCTATTGATACTGCTCCTGTTTCTTCTGATACTATAAGTGATAAACAATCCGAAATTTCACTTACACCTATGGCTGCTCTATGTCTTGTCCCTAAATCTTTACTTAAGTCCTTACTTTCAGTAAGTGGTAAAAAGCATGCTGCAGCCTTAACTTTTCCATCTCTAATAACAACCGCTCCGTCATGAAGAGGTGTATTAGGTATAAATATATTTATTAATAACTGTCTAGATATCTCAGCATCAATTATAGTTCCAGTATTTATAACTTCCCCTATTCTAGTATCTCTTTCCATTATTATAAGGGCACCTATTTTTTGTCTTGATAATGAGTATAGACACTCAACTATTTCTTCTATATCTTTTTTAAGCTGATCCTCTGATATAGTATAATTATTTTTACCTAAAAAAGTAAATTTAGTTCTTCCTATATATTCAAGTCCAGATCTAAGCTCTGGTTGGAATATTATAAGAACTGCAATCAAACCTACTGTTAAAGTATTTTCTAACATCCAATATAATGTATGTAAATTAAATATTTCACTGACTTTAGTCGCCACTAAAAGAAATAACATTCCTTTCAAAACTTGCTCTGCCCTAGTATCTTTTATAAAAGTATATACTTTATAAAAGATATAGGTAACGATTGCTATATCTACTATGTCTGGTATATTTACATTACTTGCTAAACTAACAAAACCTTGCCAAAAAGAATCTATATTAAACACAGTATTTTCCTCCTGTTTATAATACTTAAATTGCTTACAATATGTATTATACTATATTAATCAAGCTATATTCAATTTATATATAAAATACTTTTTTAATATAAAAAAAAGAGCTTCACAAATGTGAAACTCTTTTTACGATTGGTGAGCGCACAGGGATTCGAACCCCGGACACACGCCTTAGAAGGGCGTTGCTCTATCCAGCTGAGCTATGCACCCACGTTATAGTGGAGCGGGAAACGAGATTCGAACTCGCGACTTCAACCTTGGCAAGGTTGCGCTCTACCACTGAACTATTCCCGCTTATTAAATTGGCGACCTGGAAGGGACTCGAACCCTCGACCTCCAGCGTGACAGGCTGGCATTCTAACCAGCTGAACTACCAGGCCGCATATATATGGTGGGATTAACAGGGCTCGAACCTGTGACCCCCTGCTTGTAAGGCAGGTGCTCTCCCAGCTGAGCTATAATCCCACGACTGGTGACCCATAGGGGAATCGAACCCCTGTTACCGCCGTGAAAGGGCGGTGTCTTGACCGCTTGACCAATGGGCCTTGTTTAAAACCTAGCTACGTCCTACTCTCCCAGGCAGCTTCCCACCAAGTACCATCGGCGCTAAAGAG
>NZ_JAWDJM010000133.1:0-16166 GCF_032465715.1 Paraclostridium sp. MRS3W1
AATTTAATTATATAAAAACTTTGAAACTTATAGATAAAGTCTAGGTTAGGTAGGTGCTAATATATGGAAGAAATAATATATAGCTTACAAGAATATAAATTATTAGTGGCTGCAGTAGGATTTATAATAATAATAGTAGAAACTTTTATACCAGCATTACCACTGGTTGCTATAGTAGCAGCTAATGCGTTTGTTTTAGGAATAGGACTTGGATTTTCGGTGTCTTGGCTTGGCTCAGTTATAGGATCGATAGTTTTATTTTTGATTTGCAAGAAATTTTCAGACTCTAAGCTAATTAAAAAAATAAATAACGAAAAAGTAGAGAAATTTAAGAAGTGGGTAAAAAGACAGGGGTTTAGTATGATGTTTATAGTTTATTTATGTCCTTTTATACCTGATTTTTTAATAACTATAACTGCTGGAATATCAAAGATGAAATTGAGTAATTTTGTACCAGGAATGATACTTGGTAAATTTATTATGTTTTTAGTTATAAGTTACATAGGAAATGATATAAAAACTTTTATAACAGATCCTTTAAAAATTGCATCATTAATAATATTAGTTTTGGTGTTTTGGATTTTAGGAAATAAAGTTAATAAAAGAATAAATAGCGTAAAATAAGACTATACAAAAGTATAGTCTATTTTTTATTTGATAAACAATTCGGACATAAGTTAGATTTGAAATTTTTCACGTTTGTATTTTGTTCAAAGTAAGTAGAGTATGATAAACCATTTAATTTGCATCCGCACTCTATACATCTATTATCTCTTTTAAGTATTAATTGTTCTTGTGTAAGCTTCATTATAATGCCTCCTAATAAAATTTTAAAAAATAAAGTAAAATTTCAATTAAATTAAAAAAATAATGGGAAATGTTTTTTAAAAAGTAGTATACTATATTATATTAAAGTTGATTAAAAATGAGACAGGTTTAGACAAAGTCTTAAAAAAGATAAGTTAATTTATAAGACAAAGGAATAAATAAAATTGAATTTTATATTTTACATTAAAAATTAACTTTAAATACAATTTATAACAATTATTTTAAAGTTTAATATTTTTAATATAAATACATTGAAAATTAAAAAGTTACAAAAACAATATTTGAAGTTTGATTAAAATGGTGATAAAATAGAGTAGTTATCATAAATATTATTATAAGCCAAGACATTGGGGGGTTAAATAATGCAGAAGGTATATATAGTAACAACATATACAGGAACTGCTCTTTCTTACTTAATCAAAAGTATATCTAAAACTCCTTATGCACACGTATCTATAGCTCTTAATGAGTATTTAAGACCTATGTATTCATTTGGAAGATTAAATCCAAAAACACCTTTATTTGCTGGATTTGTAGAGGAAAATATAAATGAAGGTTTATATGCTATAAAAACGAATACTAGATGTAGAGTATACTCATTATATGTAACTAATGAACAATATAACAATTTATATAAAAATATATTAAATATAAGTGCAAACAGAGATAAATATGATTATGATGTGTTAGCACTTTTATATTTATCTAGAAACAAACCTAGAGAAGCTGAGAATAAATATGTGTGCTCTCACTTTGTAGCAGATATGTTAGAAGATAGTGGGATAAACTTATTTGAGAAGCCATCGTGTGCAATTAAGCCAAATGACTTCTTTAATCATAAGGATTTGACACTTGAGTATGAAGGATTATTAAGTGAATATAGAGCAAAAGAAAAAATATTTGAATATAGTTTAAGTAGTGTGTAAAGAAAAATACTCCTTATAATTTTAAGGAGTATTTATTTTTTTACAAAAAATGGTTATAATTAATATTAACAAATATTACAAATATTTTAAAAATTAGGAAGGAGTAATAAATGAAAAAAATTTTAAAAACGTATGGAATAGCGTTGGTAATGGTAGCTATATATGCAATAATAAAATTACCTGTACTTAGATTAGATTTTACCTCGCTATTTTCAACACTAGTTATATTTTTCGTAATAGCTGGAGTACTTGATATGATGTTTGACAAAGGAGAGCAAACATCAAAGTTAGCTAAACGAAATTTCTCAATAGCTGCAGTGTTAATAGCTTACATTGTAGTAGTGCCATTTTTAACATCATCACCGGTATTACACTCAAAAGCATATAGAAATTTAATCGGAGATGTTAAAGAAAGTAACTTTGCAAAAGATGTAAGCCCTGTGAATGCAAATGAAATTAGGCTAGTAGACGAAGATATGGCTATGAAATTAGGGGATAAAAAGTTAGGAGAAGTCCCTGCTATAGGTAGTGTATCGAAACTTGGAAAGTTTCATATTCAAAATGTAGATGGAGAATTATGTTGGGTAGCACCATTAGTACATAGAGATGCAATAAAATGGATTACAAATATAAAAGGGACAAGCGGATATGTAAGGGTATCGGCTACAAATCCACAAGATGTTAGACTTGTTCAAGAAGTTGATGGAAAACCTATAAAAATAGTATATCAACCTGAAGCTTATTTACATCAAGACTTAAGAAGACATATGTATTTAAAAGGATATACTAATGTAGGTATGACAGATTTTACATTAGAAATAGATGATAAGGGAAAACCTTATTGGGTAGTTTCGTTATATGAAAATGCTGTTGGATATGGAGGACAAAACGCCATAGGTATAGCAACTGTAGATACTCAAACTGGTGAAGTTAAAAGTTATGATATAAAAAATGCTCCAAAGTGGATAGATAGAATACAACCAGAAGAATTTATAGTTAAGCAAATAAATGATTGGGGTAAATTTGTAAGTGGATTTTTAAATGCGGTCATATCAGAAAAAGGTGTATTAGTAGCTACTGAAGGAACATCATTAGTATATGGTGAAGATGGAAAATCATATTGGTATACCGGTATAACTTCTGCAGGAGGAGATGATTCAACTATAGGATTTATGTTAGTTGATACTAGAACTAAAGAAGCTAAACTGTATAAACAACCAGGAGCAACAGAAACCGCAGCTATGGTATCTGCAACAGGTAAAGTACAAGAAAAAAATTATGAGGCAACATTCCCTGTTGTTTATAATATATTAGGGAAACCTACATATGTAATGTCTTTAAAAGATAAGGCAGGATTAGTTAAGATGGTTGCCTTTGTTTCCGTAGAAGATTTTAATATAGTTGGAATAGGTGACAATAAAGAAGATGCTTTTAGAAGCTATAGAGAACAGTTAAAATCAAAAGGAAATACCGTAGAACTTGCAAATGATGATACAAAACAAGTAACTACAGGGGTAGTGCAAAGGATAAACTCAGATGTAATAGATGGTAATACTGCATATTACCTTACAATAGAAGGAATGAATGACTCTATATTTGTTGTAACTTCTAAAGTTTCTCATGAGGTTCCTTTAACAAAAGAAGGCGACAATGTAAAATTTGGATATGATAAAGCTCAAAAAGGGTTGATAGAATTAATTGAATTTGATAATATTAGTATAAATCAAGCGAAAGCTGAAGAAAATAAACCCGAAAAGTAAAGATAACAAATAAAAAACTACATGAATATGTAGTTTTTTATTTTTGTAAAAATAGTTGCAATAACAACTATTTTATTGTATACTAATTTAGTTGTTATTGCAACTAAATTGATGCTATCTTTATGATAGGGGGAATTTAATGTGAAAAAGGATTGTAATTATATTGGAAGATATATCTCTCAGATTCATAGAAGAGGTGGATCTTTTATATCTAAAGAGTTAAGTGGATTGGGAGTTGGGGCTGGTCAATTTATGTTTTTATTAGAACTATATAGAGGCGATGGAAGAAGTCAAGAAGATCTTGCAGAAACTCTTAATATAGATAAAGGAACAACCGCAAGGGCTATAAAAAAGTTAGAAGAAGAAGGTTTTTTAACGCGAGAGAAAGATGAAATTGATAAAAGAGCTTATAAATTACATTTAACTGATAAAGGAAAAAGTGTAAAAGGAAGTATATATGAAGTTTTATCAAAGTGGGAAGTATATATGACGGCTAATTTAACGGAAGAAGAAAGTAAGTTAGTTAGGAGACTTTTACAAAAAATATGTATGACAATATAAAGGAGGACAATTTATGAAAAATGAACAAGAATTGAGAAATCACTCAATACCAAGACTTTTATTAACATATTCTGTACCTGCTATTGTAGGAATGCTAGTAAATGCATTATATAACGTAGTAGACAGAATATTTATTGGGAACATACCTGGAGTAGGACCTCTTGCGATAACTGGAGTTGGAGTATGTTTACCGATAATGACAATAATGCTAGCCTTTGCTATGCTTGTGGGTATAGGTGCTACAACTAATATATCTATAAAGTTAGGCCAAGGTAAAAAAGAAGATGCTGAAAAAATTATAGGAAATGCTATAAAATTATCTATTATTATTGGACTTATAATTAGTATAGTAGGAATTATGTTTGGAGATACGATACTTAAAGTGTTTGGAGCAAGTGAAGCCACACTTCAATATGCTAAAGATTATATATACATAATCTTAGCTGGAAGTATGTTTAATATGTTAGGATATACATTAAATAATACTATAAGGGGTGATGGAAGTCCTAGATTAGCAGCAACTATAATGATAGTTGGATGTTTAACAAATGTTATATTAGATGCTATTTTAATATTTGGATTCAACTTAGGTATACAAGGAGCTGCTATTGCAACAGTTGTATCACAAATAGTAACGGCTACATGGGGATTCTTATATTATGTAAGCGGAAAATCTAATTTAAAATTCCATAAATCAAGTTTGAAACTAGATAGTTCTTTAGTTAAAAAGATATTTGCTATAGGATCTGCACCATTTGCAATGCAAATAGCTGCAAGTTTAGTTCAAGTTATATCAAATAATGCATTAAAAACTTATGGAGGGGATTTAGCTATAGGTGCAATGGCTACTATATCATCTATTTCTATGATATTTTTAATGCCTATATTTGGATTAAACCAAGGAGCTCAGCCTATAATCGGGTTTAACTTTGGTGCTAAGCAGTATGATAGAGCTAATAAAACATTTAAACTATCAGCTTTAGCATCTATAATAATACTTACAACAGGATGGCTAATAATTCAAACTATACCAGAAGTTATGGTAGGTATGTTTAATAAAGATCCTAAACTTATGGAGATATCAGTAAAAGGCGCTAGAATATACTTATTAATGATGCCTATAATAGGAATATCTATAACAGGATCTAATTATATACAATCTGTAGGAAAAGCTAAAATGGCTATGGTTCTTAGTTTGCTTAGACAGGTTATCATATTAATACCTATGATAATAATATTACCAAAATTCTTTGGTTTAGATGGGGTTTGGTATGCACAGCCAGTTGCAGACTTTTTAGCAACAGCTATAACTGCTATTATATTATATAGAGAATTAAAAAGTTATAAAAAAGTTGAAGTAAAAGAACAAGAAATAACAATATAAAGTAAAAGCATAGACACATGTCTATGCTTTTTTTTATTAAAGTGTAAATTTTATTGCATGTGTTTAATATAATAAATTAAGACTTGTCACAATATACATCAAGGAGAATAGCATAATGGTAAGTATGGAAAAGGAGATACTGGTTTTAATGAGCCAAGTTAGATGTGCAACAGAACAACAGTTTAATAAGTTTTTTTCTAAAAAAAGAAAAATAATGAAATCTCCTCACAAAAAAACTCTAAGAAGAATGTGTAGAGAGTTTACTCTTAAAAAATATCCATGCAATGTAGTTTATGGGGAGTATAAAGATAGTTCAGGAATCTATTATTTAAATGGAGGCAAAACATATAAAGGAAAAGAACTTTTAAAAGTTATACTAGGCTCAGAGATAGTTTTAAAGATGGAATCTTCAGGCTATGAAATAAAAAGATTTTATAGAAATGTAACAATAGATAAAGATAAATATGATATATACATTGAATATATAGATAAAGATAATAAATTAAAACAAAAACTTATAGATATCAAATTAACAGAGGTATTTAAAATGAGCAAATATAAAAACTTGCATGTAAAAGTTTTGAATTCAACAATACCTTTTTATGAAGTGCCTGAAGTTTTGTTAATATCACAAGATAAGAAATTTGATGAAAAAAGATTGATGTCTATTAATGAAAATGTAAAAATAGTTGATATAAAACTAGAAAATTTAATAAAATATTTATAATTTAAAAACGTCTAAACTTAACTTTAGACGTTTTTATTTTTTACTATTCAGATTTTGGTATGTTTAAACTTTTTTCAATGTATTTATCTAAATATGTTTTTATTACAGCTGCTACTGGAACGGATAAGAAAACTCCTATCAATCCGAATAAAGCACCACCTATTAATACAGCGCATATTATCCAAAGGGGATGAAGTCCTACAAATTCGCCCATGATTTTTGGAGCAATTATATTACCATCTACTTGTTGGAGTACAAGTAAAAATATAGCAACCCAAAGCGCTTTTATAGGGCTATATGATAAAGTCATAAGTATTGGAAGTAGAGCTCCTATAAATGGGCCGAAATAAGGAATCATATTAGTTATGAATACTATAAAAGATAAGAATAAACTACCTTTTATATTTATAAAGAATCTAAATCCTATGAATGTTATTATTCCTACAACCAAAGAAACAATTAAACTACCTATGATATAATGATAGAAAATTTTATTTATTATATCAAAGAATTCAATTATTGCATTGGCTCTTTTTTTTGAAAAAATTGAATATAATAAGTTTTTTACATTTTTTAAAATATTTTCTTTATCACAAAGTATATAAATAGATAAAATAATACCCATTATAATATTGAAAATTATAGATGTTATGCTAAAAATATATATTAAAAAATCTGAAGAAATTGTATTTAACATTTTGACAGCGTGTTTTAAAGCTGAATCTAAATGAGCTTGTATATGAGGCAAAATGCTATCAAATGAATGATTATTAGAAACATATTTATTTAAAAGTGAATCTATCTTTAGCGTATAGTTTGGTATTTCTGTTATTAAAGTGTTCAATGTATCTATCAATGAAGGCATTATTAAATTTATACAAAAACAAAAAAATAAAAATATAAAAAAATATGAAGTAAATATATTTAAAAGTCTCGGCATATTGAATTTTTTTTCTAAAAACATAATAACAGGATTTAAAAGTAAACACATTAATACAGCTAATAAAAAAGGACTTAAAAACTTAAACAAGTCGTTTATACTAGATATAAAAACTGCAGGGTTATCTATAGCCTTATAAATTAATATAGATATAAAGGCTACAAATATACAATATTTAATATTATCTCTTGAAATCAAATCACACACCTCTTTTATTAGTACTTGTATATTATTATTAATTTTTCCAATTAATAAAATAAAATAATATAAAAAGGTAAATTTATTTTATTTTATTAAAAAAAATATAGTATAATAATCTAATGTGAAGAAATAAAGAAATTAAGGAGATAATTATGAGAATTAATAAATATATAGCATATTGCGGAATTGCATCAAGAAGAAAAGCAGAAGAGTTAATAATTGAAAATCGTGTTAAAGTAAATGGAAAAATAGTAAATGAATTATCATTTCAAATAAATGAAGCTGAAGATAAAGTAGAAGTAGATGGAAAGGCAATTGGATTAGAAGAAGAATTAGTATATATTATGCTAAATAAACCTGAAGGATATGTTACAACTGTAAAAGATCAATTTGACAGAAAAAGTGTTATAGACTTAGTAAAAGGTGTGGGAGCTAGAGTCTACCCAATTGGAAGGTTAGACTATGAAACAAGTGGATTACTACTGTTAACTAATGATGGGGATTTGACATATAAATTGACTCATCCTAAGCATGAAGTTGATAAAACTTATGTTGCGACAGTAAAAGGAATTCCAAATGAATCTGAAATTAACAATTTTGAAAAAGGATTATATATAGAAGATTACAAAACAGCTCCTGCTAAGATAAAAATAGTTAAAAAAAATATTGAAAAAAATTACGCTGTTTGTGAAATAAAAATACATGAAGGTAGAAATAGACAGGTAAGAAAAATGTGCAGAGCTATAAATCATCCTGTTATGAACCTAAGAAGAAAAGCTATGGGTAAAATTGTATTAAAGGATATGGAGATAGGGCAATACAGATATTTAACTAATGACGAGGTAAATTATTTAAAGAAATTAAAGTAAAAGGATTGAAGTGAAATGATGAAAGTAAAATATTTAACTAAAGTAACTGACTTAAATAAGGTGCTATTAGAAGATGTTATAAAAGAAGGCGATATAGTAATTGATGCTACTATGGGAAATGGATATGATACAAAATATCTTGCAGAAAAAGTAGGAGCAAATGGGGTTGTATATAGTTTTGATGTTCAAGAAGACGCTATAAAAAGCACAAAAAAAAGATTGGAAAAGGCAGAACTTATAGATAGGGTAAATTTAATTTTAGATGGGCATCAAAATATGGACATGTATGTAAACAAAGAGGTAAGTTGTGTTATGTTTAACTTGGGATATTTGCCAAGAGCTAAACACCAAGTTATAACAAAACCAGAAACAACAGTAGAAGCTATTAAAAAAAGCTTAGAATTGTTAAAACCTAATGGGGTTGTAAGTATAGCTATTTATACAGGACATGAAGGTGGTATGGAAGAGTGTGATGAAGTATTTGGGTATGTAAGTAAACTAGATCAAAGTGAATATAGTGTACTAAACTGTAACTTTGTAAATCAAATAAATCATCCTCCAAGATTAATAATGATAGAAAAAAAGAATAATTATATATAAAAAATTAAAAAAGTAATGAGTTAGAAGCTTCTAATCTCATTACTTTTTTAATTTTTTTATATGTATACAATATATTTTTGAAAAAAAATTACAAAATCTTAGAAAAAAACTATTATTTTAGATTTATATTGAAAGTATATATAAAAAAAATTCTTTTTTGCGTTTTAGAAGGACATTTAAGTGCAGAAAGTTAAGTATATAACAATTGGATAATATCAATGAACTTATACTTTGATTATAATTCAATTTTAAAAAATATAATAATATAGAGCTATAAGTATGAAAGTTTGCATAGTAAAATTGCAAAAATATAGAAAAAATCGTGAAAATGAAATAATAATTGCAATTGGCAGAAAAAATAGCTACTATTAAAGAGAAAGTAAAAGTTGTAGGGGGGGATAAGTTTGGAAAAAGGAAAACTTACAATAGATACTAATTGGTGTAAAGGTTGCGGTATTTGTGTAGAATACTGTCCTAAAAAAGTTTTAAAATTAGAGAACAATATAATCTCTGTAGAAGATATAGAAAAATGTATACTTTGTGGATTATGTGAACTTAGATGTCCAGATTATGCTATTTATATATCTAAGGATGAAAAATAATAAGGGGGGTAGAGAGTTATGCATAAAAAAGTAAAATTGTTACAAGGAAATGAAGCTTGTGTACATGGTGCATTATATGCTGGGATGAAATTCTTTGCAGGTTATCCGATAACACCATCTACCGAAGTAGCTGAAATTTCATCATATATGTTACCAAAAGTTGGTGGCAAATTTATACAAATGGAAGACGAAATTGCATCCATGGCAGCAACGATTGGAGCTTCTTTAACAGGACTCAAATCGATGACAGCAACTAGTGGACCAGGGTTTTCACTTAAACAAGAAAATATAGGATATGCATCACTTGCAGAAATTCCATGTGTTATAGTAAATGTACAAAGATGTGGTCCTAGTACTGGACTTCCTACATCTCCAGCACAAGCAGATTTAATGCAAGCTAAGTGGGGAACTCATGGAGATCATCCAATAATAGCATTATCTCCAACGAGTGTTAGAGATACATTTGATTTAACAGTTAAGGCATTCAATTTTTCAGAAAAATATAGAACTCCTGTAATATTGTTATTAGATGAAGTTATAGGACATATGAGAGAAAAGGTTGAATTACCTACTGAAAATGAACTTGAAATATATGATAGAAAAAAAGTTAAAGCAAATAAAGATGAATACAAAATATATGATCAAACAACTCTAGTGCCGCCAATGGCAAACTTCTCAGATGGATACAGATATCACGTAACAGGTCTTATGCACGATGAAACAGGATTCCCAACAAATAGCACAGCACAAACAAAAAAACTTATGGATAGATTAATGGATAAAATTAACAAAAACTTAGACGATATATTACTTTATGAACAATACAAAATGGACGATTGCGAAGAGTTATTTATAACTTTTGGATGTATGAGTAGATGTACAAAAGATGCAGTTGATACATTAAGAAGCAAAGGGGTTAAAGCTGGATTATTTACTATAAAAACAGTTTGGCCATTCCCTGAAGAAAAGGTTAAAGAATTAAGCAAACATGTACAAAATATATATGTTCCTGAACTAAATTATGGACAAATGATACAAGAGGTTCAAAGAGTTTGCGATAGTGATTGTAATATAGTTGGAATTAATAAATATAATGGAGAAATTATAACACCGGAAGATATAGTTGATAAGGTTATGGAGGTGGTAAAATGCCAAGTAGCGTTGTAGAAAATAATTTTAGAGCAAATAGGTTACCACATATATGGTGTCCTGGATGTGGACATGGTATCCTTATGAGATCTATTGCGGTTGCTATAGACGAATTAGGGTTAGATAAGGATAACGTATGTGTAGTATCAGGTATAGGATGTTCATCTAGGGCATCTGGATATTTAGACTTTAATACTTTGCATACAACACACGGTAGAGCTATACCGTTTGCTACAGGTGTAAAATTTGCAAATCCAGATATGCATGTAATTGTTGTAACTGGAGATGGAGATTGTACAGCAATAGGTGGTAATCACCTTATACATGCGTGTAGAAGAAATATAGATATAACTACAATTGTTTTTAATAATAATATATATGGTATGACTGGAGGCCAATACTCGCCAACTACTAATACTAATGACTTTGCTACAACTGCACCTTATGGCAATATTGATAAACCTTTTGATATATGTGAGTTATCTAAGGGAGCAGGTGCTACATTTGTAGCTAGAGGAACTGCATATCATGCAAAACAAATGATAGAATACATAAAAAAAGGTATAATTCACAAGGGATTTTCTATTATTGAAGGTATGAGTTTGTGCCCTACTTACTATGGTAGAAAAAATAAAAAGGGCTCAGCTGTGGCACTAATGAATATTTTAAAAGATAATTATGTTGATATAGCACTAAAAGATAAATTGACTGAAGAAAAACTTGAAAATAAACAATTCTTTGGAGTATTTAAAAGTGAAAAAATGCCAGAGTATACAGAGGAATATAAAAAAATAATAAATAGGGTGAAATGATTATAAGGAGAAATGAATATGAGAAAAGAGATAAGACTTAGTGGATCAGGAGGACAAGGACTGATTTTAGCTGGTATAATACTTGCAGAAGGAGCTATATTATCAAACTTAAACTCTGTTCAAACTCAATCATATGGTCCCGAAGCTAGAGGTGGAGCAAGTAAAGCTGAAGTTATAATCAGTGATGGAGAAATTAATTTCCCAAAGGTAAGAGAAGCTGATATATTATTGAGTTTAACTCAAAAATCTTTTGATGAGTATTCACATACTATAAAAAATGATGGAATTATTATTATAGATTCTACTGTGGATGAAAAAAATATAGACACAAAAAATGCAAAAGTAATTAAAGTTCCTATCATAGATAGTAGTAAGGAAAAATTAGGAAAAATTATGGTAGCTAACATTGTAGCACTAGGCGTTATAAGTGAAACAATAGAAGGTGTAGATAAGGAAATGTTAAAAAAAGCTATATTAGCTAGAGTTCCGAAAGGAACAGAAGAACTTAATGAAAACGCTTTCGAACTAGGAAGATCATTAGTTAGTTATGCATATTAAAAAGAGAAAGGAATCTTCCTTTCTCTTTTCATTAAAAAACAAAAAATATTAAAAAGATTTCGTATTTCAAAACGATTTATGTTATAATTTGAAATACGAAAAAAAATAACGTTAATTTTCAGAAAATAAAATCAAAAGAAGTAAAAAAATATCGTAAATCATTTAAAATTTATTTTTTAATATTTTAATTATTTTTTAAAAGGTATTTAGTTATTTTTTATATAATTTAGGAGGGATGCGTATGTTTGAATTATCAAAAGAATTAGGGATGATGACAATGAATTTAGATATGGTTCAAAGTCTTGCATTTACAACAATAGTACTTCTTATAGGATCTTTTATCAAATCTAAGGTTAGTATATTGCAAAAATATTGTATACCAGCACCAGTTGTAGGTGGATTTTCTTTTGCGATTATATCATTTGTTTTAAGACAGACAGGTGTAATTGCTATAGTGTTTGATACGACGTTACAAGGGATTTTAATGACAGCCTTTTTTACAACAGTAGGATTCACAGCAAGTTTTAAAGCTCTAAAAAAAGGGGGGTTAGGGGTAATAAAGTTTTTAATTGTTGCAGTTTTATTAGTGCTGTCTCAAGATATAATTGGTATTTTATCGGCAAAAGCTATAGGTGTTAATCCTTTACTTGGACTTATAGCAGGATCAGTATCAATGACAGGTGGACATGGATCTTCTGGAGCATTTGGACCTCTTATGGAGGCTCAGGGATTGAATGGAGCTCTTAGTATAGCTATGGCATGTGCAACATTTGGATTAGTTGCTGGAAGTATTATAGGAGGACCTATTGCAAATAGATTAGTAGAAAAATACAATTTAGGAAATAAAGATGATGAGTATGATAATTTAATAGAATTGGAAGCTGCAGGATTAGACTCTGATGCAAGCGCATGTGAAGTTAACTTACCTAAACTGTCTGAGCAAAGTTTAGTAAGTGGAGCTATACAAATTATAGTAGCTATGGGATTAGGAACTTTAATTTCATCAGGATTTTCGAGTGTAGGAATTACTATGCCGAGTTATATAGGTGCTATGTTAATTGCAGCTATAATGAGAAATTTATCAGATGTAAAAGGAGTATGGAAAACTCCTGAAAATGAACTTTCTAGTATTGGTGGTATTTGCTTATCTTTATTTTTATCAATGGCAATGTGTAGCTTAAAACTTTGGGAGCTTGTAGATTTAGCAGTACCTATAATAATCTTATTAAGTATACAAACTATTCTAATGATTTTATTTGCATATTTTGTAACATTTAGAATAATGGGAAAAGATTATACAGCAGCAGTATTAGCTGCAGGACACTGTGGGTTTGGAATGGGAGCTACTCCAAATGGAATAGCCAATATGGAATCAGTTGCAAGTAAGTTTGGGCCTTGTCAAAGTGCGTTTTTTATTTTACCATTGGTTGGAGCTTTATTTATAGAATTCTTCAATTCTGCAGTTATAACTACATTTATAAATTTGCTATAAATAAATAATGTAAAAAACTTATATATTGTTTAAAAAATGTAGCAAAAGATGGTATAATATAGTTATGTGAAATGTAAAAAAGGCTTATAGCTTAATATAAATAAATCATTAGTAATTATGAGGAGAAAAAAATGAACGAAACTAAAGATTTTAAAGATAGCAAACAACTAATTGATGACATTCAAAAGCAATATCCAAGACTTAGTAAGGGTCAAAAACTTATAGCCCAATATTTAATATCAAGTTATGATAAAGTTGCATTTATGACTGCATCTAAACTTGGAGAAGAAGTTGGAGTAAGTGAGTCTACTGTAGTAAGATTTGCAAATGCTTTAGGATTTTCAGGATATCCAAAACTACAAGATGCTCTTCAGGAACTTATAAAAAATAAGTTAACAACTGTACAAAGAGTAGAAATGAATCAGGAGTATTCAGATGACTGCAAGATTTTAAGTAAAGTTTTAAAAAGTGATATAGACAATATAAAGGATACTTTAGAAAACTTAGATGAAAGAATGTTCCAACAAGCTTCTGATAAGCTTTTAAATGCTAGAAAAATATATATACTAGGTATGAGAAGTTCGTTTAGTATAGCTCAATACTTAGGTTTTTATTTAGACATCATATTAGATAATGTTCATATTATAAGAATGGATATGGGAGATGCGTTTGAACAGGTTGTAAGAATAACAGAAGAAGATGTTGTTGTTGCAATAAGCTTCCCTAGATATTCAAAGAAAAGCTATCAAGTAGTAGATTATGCAAGAAGTAAGGGTGCACATATTATATCTATGACAGATAGTCTGTTTGCTCCAATTGCTACGGTTGCAGATACAACACTTTTAGTAAAAAGCAATATGGCATCATTTGTTGATTCTCTTGTTCCGGCACTTAGCTTATCAAATGCTCTTGTAGTATCTATAGGAATGAAAGAAAAAGATGATATAAAAGAATACTTTGATGATTTAGAAAAAATTTGGGAGAAGTTCTCTGTATACGAATAAAATAAATTAGGAGGTATATATGAATATATTAATCACTAACGATGATGGTATTTATGCTGATGGAATTTTAGAACTTGCTAAAACTATAAGTGATATAGCAAATGTTTATATTGTCGCTCCTCATACTCAAAGAAGTGCTACGGGTCATGCTATAACAATTCATGATCCTATAATGATTAAAGAAGAAAATATATCAGATAAAATAACATCGTATTCTATAAGTGGAACTCCTGCTGATTGCGTCAAAGTAGGAATTGAATCAATTTTAAAAGATATTGAAATTGATTTAGTTTTAAGTGGAATAAACAATGGACCTAATTTAGGGACTGATGTAATTTATTCAGGTACTGTCTCAGCAGCTATTGAAGGACTTATACAAAAAAAGCCGTCAATAGCTATATCGTATGATGGATTTGATGTATCAAGTAATAATTACAAAAATGCCTCTGTTTATGTAAAAAACATAGTTGAAAGCTTAATAGATAAAATGAATATATTTACTGATTGTATTTTAAATATAAATATACCAAATGGAGATATTAAAGGATATAAAATAACTAAATTAGGTATAAGGGAGTATGATAATGTCATAGAGGAAAGAAAAAGTCCTTATGGCAAAAGATATGTTTGGATTGGTGGTCAAGTAAGAAAACTTGAGCAGGAAAAAGATAGTGATATACAAGCTATAGAAGAGGGCTATATTTCTATAACTCCAGTAAACATAGATATGACTAATTATAAAAAAATTGATGTTTTAAACAATATAAATTTATTATAAAAATAGGTGTACAATAATTAAAAAATCATTGTACACCTATTTTTAATATCTTTTTGGTTTTGATAAAAATTCTTCGATTCTTTTTGCTTCATCTTTTTGTTTTAATTCAACAGATTTTCTTTCGCTCTCAAGCTCATCTTCATACTTTATATACTCAACACCAGATTCTTCTAATAGTTGAAGACCTAGTCCAGTAGGGTATTCTCCTTTAAATACAACTTTTTTAATTCCCGCTTGTATTAATGCTATACAACAAAACACGCAAGGTTGAGTTGTTACATATAAAACTGCACCATTACAACTAGTTCCATTTTTAGCACATTGTGTAATTGCATTAGCCTCTGCATGGCCAGCTCTACATAATTCAAGACCTTGGCCTGAAGGTATACCTCTTTTTCTTCTCTCACAATATCCTATATCTGTACAGTGAATAGCCCCAGAAGGAGCTCCATTATAACCTGTACTTATTATTTGCTTATCCATGCATATAACTGCCCCTACTTGCCTAGATACACAAGTACTTCTAACTTTAGTTTGCTCAGCTATATTCATAGCCCACTCTGTAAATAGTATCCTCATAAAAGCCTCCTTCTAAAACGTGATATTATAATAATACCATAAACGTATAAATCTATAAATAAATATCTTATTTTGCAAATTATTGAGTGTACAATATAAGTTTTAGTAAATAAGTGTTATAATATATATAAAGAAAAACTATTTGGAGGAATATAGTATATGAGTTATGAAGAGATATTTAAAGCTCTAGCTGATAAAAAAAGGTTAGAGATACTTAGAACTTTAAATAAAAAAGGTAGCACTTGTGTGTGTAAGTTAGTAGATGAGTTTGAACTTTCTCAGTCAAAACTGTCATATCATTTAAAATTGTTACTTGATAATAATCTTATAGTCAAAATTTCTCAAGGAAAATGGAATTATTATGATATAAATAAAGAAACTTTAAAGAATGTGTTA
>NZ_JAWDJM010000134.1:0-37112 GCF_032465715.1 Paraclostridium sp. MRS3W1
AATTAGTGTTAGGCCTATTAAGTATTATCTTAATTTTAAAATCAAACTATTTTTAGATATATCAGATATTTCATATAACTTAAGTTTTTTTTCTATATCTTTTTCTGTTTTTTTATCAGAGTTTACAAATATATCTTTAAGTGAGACTATTGCATAAATTAAGATACTTGTATCTAATGCATAACTCATTAATTCATGTTCTGTAGATTGACTTTTCACTAAATCATATATTTCTTGGCAGTAAGCCCCTTTAATGATAATGGTTTCATATTTTTCTTTTAATCCAACTAATAAATCAGTTGAGTTTAAAGCTTCAAATGTTAGATTCTGCATAAATTCACCCCTAAAAATTTATCTTATATTTAACTAATACCAATTTGTAACTAAAAAATCAGCTATATTTTCAAATGGTAAGTTTTCAGTTTTTAATAGGCCTTGAAGAACTAATCCATCAACTATAGAAACTAGTAAGAATGAAAGAGCTTCAGCATCTTTTGAACTTATTTTAACAATTTCTGATTTTAATGTATTACGCCATTCTATATATTTTAATTTTATTTGTTCTTTTAAAGTATCATTCCCTGTAATAGCTTCACAAAGAATGTACATGTGTATTCTACCCCTATCTTCTATATCGGAGATTTTCTCCATTATTAAGCTTATCATTTGATCTTTTGGATTATTTGGATCAATACCTTGAATACATTGGAGTATAGATTCACTGATTGCATTTAAGTGAGTATTGGCAATTTCAGAGATTAATGCATCTTTTGATGAGTAGTGATAATATAAAGTACCTTTACTTATATTTACGGCTTTTGCTATATCAGATAAACTAGTATTTTTAACTCCGTTTTTGGTTATCAATTCTGTTGCAGATAATAAAATATTTTCTTTCATATTAGTATTATTTGATTTCATAAAGTCAACCTTTCTACAATTAACTGCTATTTTAATAAAATAATTATAAGCTTATAAATTTTTATTGTCAACAAAGTAACATATAGCAAAAATACGTTTAAAATAAGGTTTTTTGAGCAACGAGCAAAGTCTTTGGAGATATGAAAAGTTAGAAGACGTAATCCATCGAGAGAAGAGGATTTTTTATGATTGACTTTAATATAAATCAAATGTACAATTAAATAAAAGATATATCGGTCGACCGACCGACTGAAAAATAAGGAGATATATGAATGAAAAAAATCAAGATAATAACAGATAGTTCTTGTGATTTAAATAAAGAGTTAGTACAAAAATATAATATAGAAATAGTAAAGTTAAATGTTTCATTTGGGGAAGATACTTACGCTGATGGAGATATGGAGAGTGATACATTTTACAATAGAATGGCAAGTTCAAAGGAACTTCCTAAAACATCGTGTCCATCACCTGAAAAATTTGTAAATGTATATGATTGTGAAGAAGAAGAAATTTTAGTTTTAACTTTATCTTCAAAGCTATCAGCTACATATTCAACAGCGGTACTTGCAAAAAATATGTTTGAGGAAGATAACACGGATAAAAGAATAGAAGTGATTGATACTGCTAATGGATCAGTTGGTCAAGGGCTTTTAGTTATTAAAGCTGCTCAGTTAGCAGATGAAGGGAAAAATTTAGATGAGATAGTGAAGACTATAGAAAGTCTAAAAGAAAAAGTTACTTTTTATGGTTCACTTGAAACACTAGAAAATGCAATTAAAGGTGGTAGAGTAAATCCTTTAGCTGGAAAACTTATAAATGCATTGAATTTTAAAGTTATAATTCAGGTTATAGATGGAATTGTAAAACCTGTTGATAAAGCAAGAGGGGATAGTAACTCAATTAAAAAAGTTATAGAAAACATATATAAAAATATTAGTAGTGAAAAGAAATATAGTTTAGCAATAGGGCATTCTAATTGTAAAGAAAAAGCATTAAAGGTTAAAGAAATTATGTCAAAAGAGTATGATTTTAAAGATATAACAATAAGTTCGGTTGGATCTGTTATGGGAACATACACATCAAAAGGTGCAATATTAATAGGTATATTAGAAACTGTCTAATTAATTAGACAGTTTTTTGTTTTTTATATATTTTAAATGGTATAATTAAGGTTATTCTAAATGGAGGAGGTATTATATGAAAAGCATATTAAATGATGTTGTATACTTAAATATAGTAACTAGTGGATTAAATCCTAATACCTCTGAAATAATAGAAATTGCAGCTATTAAAGTTATAAATAATGAAGTTTTTAAGTTTAATACTTTGATTAAACCTTATGAGGAAGTTCCTGTAAGTGTATTTGGGACTTGTAAAAACCTTAAGCAAAATGATTTAGATAAGGCACCTACTATATATCAAATAAGAAATAAATTTATAGATTTTATAAAAGACTATCCTATAATTTGTCATGATTTAAAATCAAAAAAGTGCTTCTTAGATAAATATATTTTTGAAGATAAAAGATTAAAAAATGAACTTTTAGATTCTATGCAGCTAGCTATTATTTTAGAGCCGTTTCATATAAATTATGAACTTAACTATCTTATAAATAAAGTTACAGATATTAATAAACAGGTAAATAATAGAGCATTAAACGATGTTTTACTAAATATACAATTAGTAAATGCTCTTTTGATTAGACTTTGGAAGAGTGAGGAGACTAGATTAGATAAACTTTATTTTAATTTAGAACAATATTTTAAAAGCTCAAATATAAAGTCTTGGGAATGGATTAAATATTTAAAAGAAATAGATGAAAAAAATGAATTTGAACAAAGTGTGTTGTTTGAAATAAATGAAAAAGATTCCCAAGGAAATAGACATAATATAAATTTATCAAAATATAAAAACTCATATGAGGATTTATTAAAATTAAATGAACTTTGGACAAACTCTAAAAATTTTAGTTATATATTTAGACCAAAGCAGCATGAATTTACTGAGTTTATAAAAGATGTGTTTAACAGTAAAGAGGATGCACCTAAAATAGGGTGTATAGAAGCTCCTACAGGAATCGGGAAAAGTGTTGGATATCTAATTCCAGCAATTATGGAGTCTTTTTATAATGGAAAGAAAATTGTTATATCTACAGATACAAAAAATTTACAGATGCAACTTATAAACAAAGATATACCTACAGTTTTAAAATCCTTAAACTTACAAAGTAAAATAAACTATGGATGTATGAAGGGTAAAAATAATTACCTATGTAATAGAAGATTGGAAGAATACAAAAAAAGCGTAGTATTTAAAAGTCAAAGTGAATTACTAGAGTTTTTATATATTCAAAGACTAATTGAAAATGGAAAATATGGAGATATAGAGGAAATTCCTAATAATGTTAAATATATTTTCTCTGAAATAGAAGGGTTAATTTTTAATTTGAGATGTGAATCAGATATCTGTTATCCAGAAAAGTGCATTGAAAGATGTTTTTATAAAAATAGAATAAAAGAACTGAAAAAAGAACATATAACTGTTATTAACCATTCTTTACTTGCAAAATGGCCGTATAAAGAACAAAAACAATTGGATTATTTAATAATAGATGAAGGCCATAATTTAATGGAAAAAAGCTATGATTTCTTTACCTCAGAATGTAATAGTATTTTATTAGATAAGTTATTAGATGAATTATATCCTCATAGTGAGATCAATCATAAAAATGTAAGTACTATGGATAAATTTTATATTAGTGTTGCGGGAAAACTTCAACTAGATAGTAATATAAAAGCAAAATTGCAAGAAAAAATAACTTTAGCAAAACAAAGTATAAATAACATACTAAATGGATGTGGAAAGTCTTTAAAGAGTGGGCTATATGACCATTCTTGGGAAATAAATAGGCAGCAAGCTCCTCTTAGTAATGTATCTTTTAAAAATAGAGTGGATATAAGTGGATATATGCGAAGTGAATTTGAAAACATTGTTATATATTTAAAAGAAATATTAAGATCTTTAAACTATATAATAGATCAATGTGAAAAAGAAGGAGAAGATGATAGTTATATATTTAATACAATAAGTGCAAAGACAATGGATATAGATTGCAATATATTAACCATTGAAAGCTTTATAGAAAAAAAGTTAGACAACTATTGTAGGATCATTGATATAAATAATGAATATAAGTATTTTAATATAAGAGTTATCCCTATTGATGTAGCTGAAATGTTTGAAAGTGTGTTTTTAAGCACTGTAAATACAGTTGTTTTTTTATCAGCAACATTAAATATAAATAATAATATGAGTACGTTTAAAAGAACATTGGGATTAGATAAGCACAAGGCTATAGAAAAAACAATTGAGTCTATATATGATTATAAAGGAAAAACTAAAATTTTAGCAATGGAAGAGTTTCCAAAATACAATGCTTTAAATGATGAATTTATAGATCACACTGTGAATTTGATTGAAAATATATGTGTAAATAGTAATGGACATGTACTAGCTTTATTTACAAGTAAGAATAGATTAGAAAAAGTTTATAAAAAGCTTGTTCATAGATTAAATATTCATAATATAGAACTGTATAAGGATAAATCAGCAGTTAATAACTTAAGAGATTTGAGTAAAAAGTGTGTTGTCTTAGCTTCTAAGAGTTGTTTTGAAGGTGTTGATATACAAGGAGAAGGGTTAACTTGCGTAATTCTTGATAAACTTCCAAATAAAAGTTTGGATGATCCGTTGTACTCATCAATAAGAAGTTTCAAAAGAACTACATATGACGATGTTAACTATCCGCAATTAAGCATAAAAGCTAAACAAGCTTATGGAAGACTTATAAGAAGTAAATATGATTATGGATACTTTATAATCTTAGATATAGGTCACAATAACACCACTATAAATAAACTAAAAAGAGATTTGCATGATTGTGATATAAAAAGAGTTAATACTCATTATGTTATTGATAGTATAAGTAAAGACTTTAAACGTTGGAAGCTAGAAACATTTAGAGAAATTTTAAAAGACATTAAATGTGATATATATAGTCCTATGAAAATAATATATAAAAACAATAACGAAATGAATAGAATTGACTATATAAATGAAGAAGTATCAAAAAGAAATATAGCTTTATATATAAAGGATATAGACATAAAAAATAAAAAGTTAAAAATATCATATAAATAAGATAAAAATAATAAATGAGTTGGGTTTAACGTAAAGTAATTTAAGTTAAAAACAGCTCATTTATTATTTTGAATTAATATAAATATTTAGATTGTAAATTTTTTATATTATCTTTAGTTAAATTAAATTCTTTAAATAAATAATCTTCTGTTGAGTCAAAATCAGTATCTATTCTTTTGAAAACTTCATTTATGTAGGTTTCATTAACTCCGAATATGTATTTTAACTTATCCTTTGGCACATTTTTCAATTCAGGTTGAGCTGATAAAATTTCATTTATAGAATCTTTGGCAGATTGATTACTTTTAAGATAATCTTCAACTATAGAACTTCGATTAACTCCTAAAATCATTAGAATTATCGCAGATCCAACTCCTGTTCTATCTTTTCCTGCTGTACAGTGCATAAGAATTGGAAGGTTTGAATCATTTTGCAGAAGCTTTACTAGTTCTTTATACGCAGGGTTATTAACTGGTAAATTATAATAAGCCTCTTTTAACAGTTCAAATGCATTGTTTTTATCAAACATGTTTTCCATCATTTCTTTTATTGAACCTAATTGGGCTATATTTGACTTTAATTGAGGCATAGCAGGAATTCTTATATAATTTATACTTTCTACTATGTCAGAAGGACTACTTAATCTTTCACTTTCATCTCTAAAATCAAATATAGTTTTTATGTTTAAATCTTTTAACATTTGTAAGTCGTTTTTAGATAAATTAACTAAATTAGCAGATCTAAAAAATAAACCTTCTTTAACAACTCTTCCATCTGATGACTTGCATCCACCTATATCTCTAAAATTAATCAAAACTATCACTCCTTTATTAAAATAGATACCACAAAAATAAAAAATAAATCTATTAATAAAATAAATTTAAAAGTTTTTATAAAATGTTGGTTGAAAAAAATAGTTAAGAGTATTATAATCTAATTAAGTAATTACTTAATCAAAAAAGAGGTTTATATGGAAAAAGTAGCCAAAATATTTAAAGCTCTAAGTGATGAAACAAGACTTAAAGTTTTATTATTAGTCTCGAAACGAGATATATGCCAAAAAGGTATATCAAAGTACTTAGGAATAACTGATTCATCAGTTTCACAACATATCAAAGTTTTAAAAGAAGCTGAAATAATAACTGGATATAAAGAAGGATATTATGTTTTTTATCATGTAAATGAAAGCGCATTTGATGAATGTATATCTTTTTTTAATTCAATAGGAAGTATAAATAATAATTTATTAGATACTTCAAATATTAAACTAGATAGCACTGATTGTAGCCAAAATTGTAAGTCTATAAGAAAGTGTTGCAAAAGAAGGGAGATTTAAAAATGAAAGTTTGTATACCAGTAGAAGTGAATGAAGGATTAAAAAGTAAACCATTTGGACATTTTGGATCAGCTCCTATGTTCTTAGTTTATAACTTAGAAAATGAGGAATTATCAGAAATAAGCAATGGAGACTTAGGACATGAACATGGTAAATGCCAACCTATAAAAGCATTATCAGGAAATGTTGTAGATGCTGTAATAGTAGGTGGAATAGGGCAAGGTGCTATTGTTAAATTAAACTCTATGGGAATAAAAGTTTTTAAAGCTCAAGCCGATACTCTTGAAGATAACTTAAACTTATTTAAAGAAAATAAATTAAGTGAGTTCCCAAGTAACCATACTTGTTCTCACGACGGATGTGGACACCACTAAAAAATTTATGAATATTAATTTTCACAAATGAGTGTATAACTAGTATTTAAATAAAAAAGTCAGTAAAAGTCAGTATAAATTTCACTGACTTTTACTGACTTTTTTTATTTTAACTGATAATTTAATTGATATAATTTAAACATAATGCTAGAGATATTTTTCAAAGACTTTAACATATATTAATTTAAGTACATGAGAATATATATTTAAGTTAACCTTTATGACAGTATGATTTAATCTATTTGATATAGTTTTAAAGTTACAATTTATAGGATGTGGATTACTGAATACGTATTCTAAAGATGGAAAATTATAATCATTATAATTTTATGTAATAGCATTTATATGTACATCAATAGATACATATTTGTTGATATGGTTAAATTAACACATATATATAATTTATTTGAAGCGATAAATTATTTTACCGCTTCAAGTATTATAGTATCTCTTATATTGTCTAAAGCATAATAACCTATGGAGAAATAAGCTATAGCGTCTAGTAAATCTTCTGAAGAAAAATTATTTAAATAGGATTCAATACGTAAAATGGATAATTGGTAAAAATCCAAGATAGCGTTAATTGCAAGATTTAAATCTTTTTGATCGTTTGATAAAAAGTTAGTTTTTTTACTTAAGGCAGTGATTAATGTATTTACATATTTAACTCGATTTAGAAGTTCATTTTTATTTACATTTTTACTAGAAATAGTTTTGATTAATAATAACATTTCGTTATCTACTATTCCTAAATCCTTTACAATTTCTTTAGTTAGCTCATCTGGCTTTGCACTAGATAAAGCAAATGTAGTTACTATGTTGCTGGAAAAAATTAATAAGCTTATAGAAAATATTATACTTAACTTTCTAAAAAACATTTATACACATCCTTTCTTAGATAGTATGTGTATATTGATAAACTATATTATAGAAAATTTAAAAAATAAATTTGATAATTTTACTAAGTATGATATAGTTTAATCAAACTAATACATTGGACATCACTAAAATTTAATAGTACACTTAAAAGGTCTATATAATAGGCCTTTTTTAAGTTTTTGAAAATAAAAAACAGGAGGATTAAGCATGAGGATACTCTTTAAATATGCCCTAGAGTATAAATGGCAGTTTTTCCTTAGAGTGATTACAATATCATTAGTAGCATTAGCAAGTATATGTTTTGATTTTATTATGGGATTTATAGTTGATATATTTGCGAGCGGACAAGTAGAAAAATTTATCCCAATAGTTACAGTAACTATTGCACTAATAATAATAATGTTTTTTACAGAATATTTAGATGGACTTGTTATGTCAAGCTATATCAAAAATACTGTTAATTACTTAAGATGTGATGTATTTTCTAAGTTAATAAATAAAGATATAAAAGATTTTTCTTTGGACAATAGTGGGAAATACATATCAGTATTATATAATGATATAAAATTAATAGAAGATAATTTTCTAAATAATATATTCTTAGTTATATCATCACTGCTATCATTTTTAATTTCTTTATGTGCATTATTTTACATAAGTCCATATATAGTAATTTTCATATCTATATTTGGAGTTTTAGGATTCATAATTCCTAATGCACTTTCAAAAAAGCTAGTCATAGAAAAAAATGAGTACTCTAGAAATTTAGAAGAAATAACTTCTGTAACAAAAGATTTATTTTCTGGGTTTGAAGTTATAAAAGGATTCAACATAAGCAAAAAAATAAATAAGATTTTCGTTAAAAATTCTTTAAATGTAGAAAACTCAAAAAGAAAGTGTTCTATATTAGAATCAATTATAAAGGGTTTTTCTGTGGCTTTTAGTGTAACTATATATTTAGGAGTTTTAATTTTAGGTGGATACTTAATGTACAAAAAAAGTATATCTGTAGGAACAGCGATAATAATAATTCAACTTAGTACTCATATAGTTGGACCTGTTAAAACTAGTATATCACTTATAAATCAAATAAAATCAGTATCTCTTATTGGTAAAAAAGTTGAAGATATATTGAATGTAAATAATGAATCTGAAGAATCTGAAGAAATAAAGAGCTTTAGAGATTGCATAGATATAAAAGATCTTAATTTTTCATATACAAAAGAACGAAATGCATTGAAAAATATAAATTTAAAATTTGAAAGAAATAAAAAATATGCAATAGTTGGTGAAAGTGGATGTGGCAAAAGTACATTAATTAAGTTGATTATGAGATATTATAATGAATATGAGGGCAAAATAACTATTGATAATAAAGATTTAAATAAAATATATAGTAGCGATTTATATAAAACTATATCTATGATACAGCAAAATGTGTTTATGTTTGATGACTCTATAAAAGAAAATATAAGATTGTTTTCCAATTATAGTGATGAAAGTGTAATTGAGAGTTGCAAAAGATCTGGAATAATGGGACTTATAAATAGGCTAGAAGACGGTATTGATTCATTAGTTGGAGAAAATGGGAATAAATTATCAGGTGGAGAAAAACAAAGAATTGCGATTGCAAGAGCTTTGATAAATGAAACTAAGATATTAATATTAGATGAATCTACATCAGCCCTTGATAATGAAACTGCATATAGTTTAGAAAAATCACTTTTGAATTTAGAAAATTTAACCATGATAGTTGTTACACATAAACTTATAAAAAATTTACTTACCGATTATGATGAAATTATAGTAATGAAAGATGGAATGGTGATAGAAAAAGGAAGTTTTGAAGAACTTATAGATATTAAAGGATATTTTTATAGCTTATATTATATACAAAATGAAAAGATATAATAAAAAATTTATATATGGAATAATTTTCATTATATGTATATAATTGTTTAGTAAATCAAGTTTAAGGTATAAATATTAATAATTGAATATGGAGGTGTAAATATGTTTACAAGAGCAGAGTTAAAAAGTAGTGCAAAGGATCAACTAAAAGGAAGATGGCTTGTAGCAATATTAGTTTTTGTTTGTTATTCAGCTATTCTTCAATTAGCGAATGTAGAATTAACTAACTCTACAGAAGGATCTATGATTGGACTAAGTTTAAATATAATAGGACTTTTAGTTTATGGATCACTTCAAGTTGGAATCAGTAGATTTTCACTTAAATTAGCACGTAAAGATTCAACTACACAATTTAATGATTTATTTTCAGGGTTTGATGTATTTATAAAAGCATTAGTGATGAATTTTATAATATGGATATGTGTATTTATAGGAACTATATTATTTGTTATACCAGGAATTATAGTAGGAATAATGTTCTCTCAAGCTAATTATATATTAGCAGAAAATCCTGATAAATCAGCTATGGAATGTATAAAAGAAAGTGCTAGAATGATGAAAGGTCATAAATTTGATTATTTTGTTTTAGAGCTAAGCTTTATAGGATGGTCTATATTATGTGTATTATCACTTGGTATAGGATTTTTATGGCTTGTTCCATACTTTGAAATAACATTAACTAACTTCTATTTAAAAGTAAAAGAACTTTAAAAAAATTATGAAAACAGACTATACTTAAGTATAGTCTGTTTTTTTATGTTGCAATAATTTGAAATAAATGATATATTTTAAGTAAAAAACTAAAATAAAAGAGGAATTTGTATGTATTTGCCAAATAAAGTAACAAGTGTATTAGCTAAAATAGATAAATCTTATGAAGTTAAATATGTTGATGGAAAAATAACGTCTATATATATAAATGAAAAAGATATAAAAATAGAAGCCTCAAGTAAAGGATACAGTGTTAACTTAAAGGGAGGACCTATATTTTTAAATGACTTAAAATTATTAGAACCATTACTTATAAGAATGGGTGCAATAGAGATGAAAAAGTCTAAATCAAAAAAAGAAAAAGTGTTAAATGACAAGCTAATAGAATTGTTTTCAAAAAAGAAAAATACATTTTCAGTGGAGTATATAGATTCTAAGGTTTTATCTATAAAGATGGATGATCCAAATTTAACAATTAAGAAAACTGGAGTAGGATATACCTTAATTGTTAATAATGAAAGTATATCTATTGATAACTTATCTTCTTTAAAAAAGCTACTTTCAAAAATTAATGTTATACAAGATGATAAAGAAACAAAAAAGGAAATAAGTAAAAATAAAAACAATAAACTTTTAATAGAACAGCTTACGCTAGATTTAAATCAAATAAAAAAGGAGAAATATTTATGGGATGCCCAAATTGCAGATGTAACAAAAATAAAATAAGTGAAGAAGAATATAATGAACTAAGAGAGTATTTAGAAGAAGAAATTAAAGACTACAAAATAGTGGATTATATAAATGAAGATAATAAGGCAGATAGGTTTGTAGAAGTGGAGTTCGAGGAGTATATACTTGAATTGGAAAATATTGACACCGAAGATTTAACTTTAGAAAAAATTATAGAAAATATAATAAAAAATAAAATGGTTTAAATAAAGAAGGACATCGTTTGTACGATGTCCTTTTTATATATCTAATTATAATTTATATTAGAAAATTACAACTAGATATTAATATAAAAACAAGTAGTATTAAACCAATTGTTTTCGAAAATATAGATAAACTTATAGAAAATACATACTTCAACTTACGAGGTAAAATTGTAAATACCATGAAGATTGAAAGTCAAATTAAAAAAAATGAAGTTAACATAAGATTAACCTACCTATTAATGAGACATTATATTTTCTATTAAGTTGTAATAATAGTATTACCTACGTATTAGAATATATAATTAAATATTATTACCTTTTTATGAATTAAATTCTAAAAAATTAATATGATAATACTGTTTAAACTATTATTATGATAAAAAATAAATAAAAATGTATATTAATCGTATTTATTGATATAACTTGCGAAGAGGAAGTTGGATATAAATATTGAATTTTAAGGATAAATATTTAAATTTTAATAAGGAGATAAATAAATATGAAATTATGGAAAAAACTAATAGTTTTAGTATGTTTATCATCTATGCTGATAGGCTGTGATTTATCATCACAACAAAAATTAATAAAGAAAGAAAATTCAAATAAAATAAATGAAAAGATACAAGAAAGTGAAGTTAAAAGCATAGTAAGTAAAAATGAAGATAAAACTAAGCAAAAAAATAAAATTACAGCTGAAGAAGCTAGAATATTAAACGTTAGCTATAATAGAGATAATGTGACATATATAAGTCATATAAGTAAGGCTGAAATGAAAGAAGTATTAGAAAATACTACAGGAGCTAAAAATATGATTCGTTTATCGGACGCATTTGTAGAAGCTGAGCAAAAGTATGGAGTAAATGCTTTTTTCATGGCGGGTGTAGTTGCTCTTGAAAGTGGGTTTGCAACTTCAAGAAGAGCTGTAGAAGACAATAACTTAACAGGATATGAAGTATACAGCGACAATTCTGAGGGAAAATTATTTCCAAGCCAACAGGAATCTATACTTCAAACAGCCAGGCACTTAAGTAAAAACTACTTAAAAGAAGGAGCTGCATATTATAAAGGTTTATCTGTTGATGCAATTCAAGTAAGTTACTGTCCAGATGAAGATTTTGACAAGAATTGGGAAGGAAAGGTTAATGAACTATCTAGCTCATTTTTGAATACTTATAATCAACTTTTTAAAAACAATATTCAAATTTTAAAAAAATAAAAAGAGGCAAAATATGAAAGAGCCTCTTTTAAAAAGTATCAAATTTCTAATAAATAATTTTTTACTAAACCGTAATACTCAGAACAATTGTACATGAAATATGAAGATGAAAAATTAACTATTATATTAGAATCTAATAAAAATTTATTTTCAAGTAAAAAGTCTCTATCTCCATATAATATAGCTTTAATTGCTAAGTCCAAATGAGATTTGAAAATTTCATATTTTCTTTTAATCTCATATGGAGAATTTCCTTTCAAACAAATGTTAAGTAATAATGCGTACTTATTTTTTTCAATAAAAACCCAACTTCCTAAAACTTCATCTCTTAAATTTATATTAATTTTTTTGTAGTTATAAAAATTAGCGATATCTAAATATAATATACCTGTATCATCGCTATGAGTAAGCGTATATTTCCTATCTTTTAATGTATAAGGTTTTGTCATTGGAAAAATAAAATTAACTTCCAATTTATTCTTATCAAAATTCATAAAACACCACCTAAATATTAGTAAATAATAAAATATATTCCTAATTATATAAAAGTATAATAAAAAACATGATTTTATAGAAAAATAATATAAATATCAAAATAATTTTAAGAAGGGATACGCTATGAAAAGACTAATAAACATTTTATCATTAATGATTGTAGCTATACTTTTATCAACTAACTTATGCTTTGGACAAAACAGCGTAGGAAAACTTATGCCATCAGCAGAAGTTGTTTTTGTTAATTTAAATTTAAAATATCCTATGGTTGATATGCTTGTAAATGAAGATACGGATTTTAAAAAGAACGATATTATATTATCAGCAATTTCTATGAAGAAAAAATTAAAATATGATTTAAATGATTTAACAGATCTTTATAAATCAGAAGATGAAAAAGTTTTAGTAAGATTTCTAAGAGAAGGAAAAGAGAACGTTCAAGTTTTTACAGGTAAGGATTTTAGAGGGATTTATTTGAGTTTTACTCAACAGTTTTGTGGAACTATAACTGCAGTAAGTGAAGATGGAAGCTTTATAGGATTGAGTCATAATGTAGATGGATCTGAAGTAGCACTTAGTACACAAGTATTTGAGACTGCATATGTTCATTCAATTAAAGCAACATTATTTAATGATGGTGGCTTAAAACCACATTTAAAAGAAAATAAAGAAGGAAAATTAAATTATATTGGAGATATAAATAAATACAGTGAATATGGAGTAAAAGGAAAATTAAAAGAAAGTACATTTAATGATAAGAATGCTTTAGAGGTAACAAGACCTAAGAAAGGTAAAGCATATATTTATTGCAAGTCACCTGTTACTAACGAAAAAAAATTACATGAAATAGAAATAACAAAAATATATGAAGATGGAGCTAAAATAAAAGTAAAAGATAAAGAACTTAAAGAATATAGAGGTGGAGTAATAGGTGGAATGAGTGGATCACCTGTAATACAAGATGGAAAGTTAGTTGGAGGAATAAGATCTAGCTTCATATACAATCATAAAATTGGGTTTATATCAAATATAGATTATATGCTAAATCCGGAAGGTGAGAGTTGTAGAAAATAAATAGTATACTAATAAAGGATTGATTAAAATCAATCCTTTATTAGTATTTTGCAATAATAATATAAAATGTTGAAAAATGGAAAATTAAAACGTATAATTAATTTATAGTTTAAAAAAAATTAAAAAGGAGGTTATTTTATGCTTAAATTTTTACAACGTATAGGTAAGTCACTTATGCTACCTATAGCAGCATTACCTATAGCAGGTATAATGTTAAGATTAGGTCAACCTGATATTGTTGATGCGCTTGGTGGTATACCGTTCTTGCAAACGATTTTACCATTCTTTGGAGCAGCAGGGTCTGCTTTATTTGATAATTTACCGTTATTATTTGCATTAGGAGTTGCTGTTGGGTTTTCAGATGACCAAAATGGAGCAGCAGCATTGGCTGGAGTTATATCGTATTTTACATTGACGAATGTATCAAAACAATATTGGATAATGCATTTAAGTAAAGATGTTGTAGCAACGCTAAATATATCATTTTTAGGTGGTATACTAGCAGGTTTAATAGGTGGGTTATGTTACAACAAATTTAGAAAAGTAAAACTTCCTGAGTTTCTAGCATTCTTTGGAGGAAGAAGACTTGTTCCTATAATGTCGGGGCTTATATCTGTTGTGATTGCCATACCTTTAGGTATGATATGGCCAACAGTTCAAGGGGCTTTAACTGATTTTTCAATGTCTATGGTTGGAATGGGAGCATTTGGAGCTGCAATATATGGTTTATTTAATAGGTTATTAATTCCTATGGGATTGCATCATGTTTTAAATTCATTTTTCTGGTTCCAATTAGGAACTTATAATGGAAAAACTGGAGACATAGCTAGATTCTTTGCAGGAGACCCAACTGCGGGGCATTTTATGGCAGGATTTTTCCCTATAATGATGTTTGGATTGCCAGCTGTAGCTCTTGCAATATACTTTGCAGCTAAAAAAGAAAAGAGAAAAGCTGTTGGAGGAATGCTATTATCTTTAGCACTTACATCTTTCTTGACAGGTGTTACTGAACCTATAGAATTTTTATTTATATTTTTATCACCAATATTATTAATTGCACACGCAGTACTTACATCTATATCATTCTTTGTAGTAGATAGCTTAGGAATATTACAAGGATTTACATTCTCAGCTGGAGCAATAGATTATTTAATGAATTTTGGACTAGCGACTAAGCCTATTACTTTACTTATAGTTGGATTAGTAATGGCTATAATATACTTTGTTGTATTTTATTTATTAATTACAAAATTAAATTTACCAACTCCTGGTAGAGAAGAAGATTGTGATGAATTTGATCAAGATGATGCTACAGATATAACTAGTGATTTAGATTTAGCTAAAAAATATATAGAGTATTTAGGTGGAGAAGAAAATATAACTAAGGTAGACAATTGTGCCACTAGATTAAGATTAGAGTTAGTAGATACTGATAAAATAAATGATAAAGCATTAAAATCTATTGGAGCAAAAGGTGTTGTAAAATTAAATAAGACAAGCGCACAAGTTATAGTTGGAACAACTGTTGAATTTGTTGCAGATGGAATGAAAAGTTTACTTAAATAATTAAAAGAGTGTCAAATGGCACTCTTTTTTTAATAATATTCATTAAAGTCGCAATCTACACTAAACTCATTAGGGCTCAATAAACCGCCAAATGATATAGATAGATTATTAATCTGAGAAGCTAATCTTTTGCTTAGTATCAGTTTATATCCATCAACTTCAAATAATTCATCATTATCCTGTAACTCATCCAGAGTTATATGCACTCTAGCATCACATCAGAAACTTATAGTTCTAATAAATACTCTTATATATTTTTTATTAGTTTCTTGTTGTAATAGCTTATCAAGTTCTGCTTTAGCAGAATTATATATTGTTATATTCATGTCTAGCTCCTTAAGTCGAATTTACTTAATTATATAACAAGATAAATTAAATGTAAAATTAGAGGTTAAGATAATGTTTGATTATTTAAACAATTGTCGCAAACAAATCCTTCTTCAGGAAAATAATTACTTTCACTATGAGGAAATGCGTTAAGGCAGCGACAACATGTACTGTGATGATATTTAGGTATATTATAAACTTCTATACCTGGAATAGAATTAAATGTATCTAAAGTTTTAGATGCAGTAAAATAATCTTCATAAATAGATTTTGCTTCTTCAGAAGCTTTTCTTCTTAAATAACTATCGTTCATATGAACACCTCCTATATAAATTTACATAGTTAGTATTCCTAAAAATTGTAATATGTATTAAGTAAAATTTGGTAGAGAATAGAAAAATATATAAATTTATTATATAATAAAACATAGAAAAATTTTAGAGGGACTAAAAATATGGAAAGAGAAATAAAAATATCTGTAAGAAATCTTGTTGAGTTTATAATGAGAAATGGAAGTATAGACAATACCAAGAGTGCATCTATAAAACCAATAGAAGGAACTTTAGCTCATCAAATGATTCAAAATTCATATGATGAAAATTATGATGCAGAGTACCAATTAAAATATGAATTTGAATATAAAGGAATAAGTATAAAAGTAGAAGGAAGAGCAGATGGAATATTAAAAGAAGATGGGAAGATTATAGTTGATGAAATAAAATCTACGTTAAAGGATGTAAATGACTATAACAAAAATATAAATCAACTACATTTAGCTCAGGTAAAGTGCTATGCATATATATACTGTATGTTAAATGATTTAGGGGCTATTTATGTACAACTTACATATTACAATCTAGAAACTAAGGAAATAAATAAAATTAGAACGCAGTATGAAGTTAAAGAACTTGAAAAAGATTTTTTTAATCTTATAAATGAGTACAAATTATGGATAGATATAGAACAAAACCATATATCTAAACGAGATGAAAATATAGAAAATTTAAAATTTCCATTTGAAAACTATAGAAAAGGACAAAGAGAATTTGCAGTATACGTTTATAAAAGTATTGTAGATAATAAAAAATGTTTTGCTCAGGCTCCAACAGGAACTGGAAAAACAATTTCAACGCTTTTTCCATCTATAAAAGCTATGGGTAAGGGATATGCATCTAAAATTTTTTATTTAACTGCGAAAAACATAACAAAAGATGTATGCGAAAATAGTTTGAAATTAATGAATGAAAAAGGTTTAGATATAAAATACATAATAATATCTTCAAAAGATACTGTATGTAAAAAAGATGAAGCTAATTGTAACCCAGAATATTGTGAATATGCAAATGGATATTTTGATAGGATAAATAATGCTTTAAAGGAAATTTTAAAATATGAAAACACATACTCATATGAAGTTATACAGCGTTTAAGTGAAAAATATAAACTATGTCCATTTGAATTATCTCTTGATTTAGCATTATTTAGTGACATTATAGTATGTGATTATAATTATGTTTTTGATCCAAAGGTATATTTGAAAAGATTTTTCGATACTAAAAAAAATGATTATGTTTTCTTAATTGATGAAGCTCACAATTTAGTTGATAGAACTAGAGATATGTATTCTAAATCTTTAGGAAAATTTCAGTTTGAAGAAATTAGTAAAATAATGAAAGGAAAAAATCGAAGTATTAACTATTCTATAAATAAGATAAAGTCATATTTTAAAGAAATAGATGAAGAATTAATTACATATAAGGATATGAAATTATCAAATCATATAGAAAGCAAGGACTTAGATATAGAGTTTATAAATCTTTTGAAAGCTTTAACTCAAAAAATAGATGAGTATTTAGAAGATAATTCAGAGGAAAATGAAAAACTTATAGAATTATATTTTGATGCCCATAGTTTTTTGGGAATTGCAGAATTTTACGATGACAATTTCGTAACTATTTATGAAAAAAATGGGAAAGAAGTACTTATAAGAATTTATTGTATAGATCCATCTGGAGTTATTGAACAAAGAATGAGAAGTGCCAAATCTACAATAATATTTTCAGCTACATTACTTCCTATAAATTATTTTAAAAGTATGTATAGTGGTGAAGAAAAAGACTATTTTATAAGTTTAAATTCTCCATTTGATGTAAATAAAAGAGAGTTAATATTTGCAAATAATATAAATACCACTTATAATAGACGGTATGAAACTTGTAAAGATGTATCTAAATCTATAAAAGATTGTGTAAAAAGTAATGGTGGGAATTATATGGTGTTTTTTCCATCATATAGTTATATGGAACTGGTGTACGATTACATGATTAAAAACTATACAGATTTAAATATTGAAATTCAAGAAAAGGATATGAGTGAAACTAAAAAAGAAAGTTTCTTGAAAAATTTTCAAGAAGGTAATAACTGCACTCACATTGGTTTTTGCGTTTTAGGCAGTCATTTTTCTGAAGGTATAGATCTTACCAATGATAAACTTATAGGAGTTATAGTAGTAGGAGTTGGAATGCCACAAATAGGAGTTGATAGGAACATCATAAAAAAGCATTTTGATAAAAAAGGCTATGATGGTTTCGATTATGCATATACTTATCCAGGTATGATAAAAGTACTTCAAGCTGCGGGAAGATGCATAAGAACAGGTTCTGACAAAGGAGTAATAATGCTTATTGATAATAGATACTCTCAAGAAAAGTATAAAAAAATATTTCCAAGAGAGTGGTATCCGAATAAAGTAGCTAGAAAAACTGAAGATATAAGCATTATTTGTAAAAATTTTTGGAAAAATATGAAGGAGAAATAAAAATTATATGTAATAATAAAAAAAAGGACTTATATTAAACTATAAAAAACCAGATTAAAATTTAAGATTGGGGGCAATAACGAAAATATGAGTGACAAAAAAGTGAAAAAGAATAGCCTTATGAAAAAAATAGCAATAGGCTTTTTAGCGATATTTGGGCTAGGAGTTGCATCAGTTAGTATATTTGTTATGGCTATACTGTTTAATACTCCAGACATAGATCCAAAAAATATGGTATTTGCAGAAAACTCTATTATATATGATTCAAATAATAAAGTTACAGAGACAATTCAAGGTGCAGAGTCAAGGTATGTAGTAAAAGATATGAATAATATCCCTGATAATTTAAAAAATGCAGTGCTTGCTATAGAAGACCATACTTTTTATGAGCATCATGGTATAAATATTAAAAGAACTATAGGCGCATTTGTACAAAATATAAAATCAGGATATAAAGCACAAGGTGCTAGTACAATAACACAGCAGTTAGCTAAAAACTTATATCTAACTAATGAAAAAACATATAAAAGAAAAATAAAAGAACTTTACTACTCACTGCAGTTAGAGAAAGAGTTAGATAAAGATGAAATACTTTTATCATACTTAAACACAATGTCTTTAGGTCAAGGAAATCGAGGGGTTCAAGCTGCATCTCACAACTATTTTGATAAAGATGTATCTGAATTAAGCTTAGCAGAAAGTGCTCTTTTAGCAGGTATAACTAAATATCCAAGTAAATATGCTGCTTATAAAACATCACAGCTAACAAAAGATGATGATTTAAAAAATGCACAAATAATAATATATGCTCAAGACTATGTACCAACAGATGATGATCTTGATATGTATGAAACGTTACTTGAAAATGATAGAATTGATAAGCTTACATATGATGCCTTAAAAAAGGGTAGAAAAGTAATATATAAAGCTGAGTTTAATGAAAACTCTAAAAAGAGACAAGAAGTTGTTTTAGGAAGAATGTTAGAACTTGGATATATATCAAGAAGTGAATATGATAAGGCTATAAAAGAAGATATAAAAATTAATGTAGGAGAAGATGTTGAAAGTAAAAATTCTTCATACTTTAACTCTTTAGTTAAAAAAGATGTAGTAAAAGCTTTAGTTAAGGAAGGTTATACTGAAGATGAAGCTAAAGATATGCTATACAATGGAGGACTTAGAATTCATTCTACAATAGACTCTGATATGCAAAATATTGTAGAAAAAGAATATGAAGATGGTTCTAATTTCCCAGGAAGAGGTAGAGATGAAAATGGAAATTTACAACCACAATCAGCTATGGTTATTATGGACAACAATAATGGTCAAATTAAGGCTATGATAGGTGGTCGTGGAATAGGAGGAGAGAGCCTATATAATAGAGCTATAAATCCAAGACAACCAGGATCAGCAATAAAACCATTAGCAGTATATATGCCACTTATGGAGAGAGCTGGACTTACTCCTTACTCAACTTTAAATGATTCACCACTTAAAAAAGTAAATGGCAGAGATTGGCCTAAGAATGCAGGTGGTTCATACCATGGTGGTGTAAGTATGGCTCAAGCCGTAAAACAATCATATAATGGTGCTGCTGTTCACGGAGCTGCAATGCTTGGTAACAGTGAATCAGAATCTATGAAAATAGTGTTAGATTCATTAAAAGATGTGGGAATAACAACTGTAGATGATGTAAGAGATAGACATTATCCTACCGCTTTAGGAGGAATGGCCCAAGGGGTATCTCCTCTTGAGATGACAGCTGCATATGCAGCTATAGCAAATGGTGGAGTTTATGTAGAACCTACAACATTTACTAAAATAGAATTGTCAGATGGAAGCTTATTACTTGATCATAAACCTAAAACTAAGAGAGTATACTCTCAAAATACAGCGTACTACATGACTAAAATGCTAGAAGGCGTTGTTAATGATGGTACTGGTAAAAGGGCTAAATTACCAAATATGGCCGTTGCTGGTAAAACAGGAACTACAAATAGTAATAATGATGCGTGGTTCTGTGGATATACACCATATTATACTGCATCAGTTTGGATTGGTAATGACAGACTTAAATCACTTCCACAAGGAAGTAAAATAGCTACTGCATTATGGAAAGATGTTATGGACCCTATACATGATGGACTAGAAGGTAGAGAATTTGGAAAAGAAGGACCGTTTTCTAAAGTTGAAATAAGCTATAGTGCTCCAGTAAGTACAAGACCAAAAGAACAAGAAACAGAAGAACAACCTCAACAACAAGAGGAGCAACCAATACAACCAGAGCAACCAACGCAACCGGAGCAACCAACGGATCCGAACCCAAATCCGAATCCGAACCCGAATCCGAACCCGAATCCGAATCCGAACCCAGATCCGAATCCGAACCCAGATCCGAATCAAGGTCAAAATCCTCCAGCAGCTTAATATTAAAAACTTAATTAAAATTAATATAAAAAAAGATATAGGTTAAAACCTATATCTTTTTTAATTTTTAAGAACGACATAAATCATATATAAAATGTAAGATCCTATTAATACGATACCCTCAAACTTACTAATATCTTTTTTTCTAATGGCGAATATATAAGCTACTATAGTAACAATAATCATTATACATATATCTAAAAACAGGCTAGGATCAACTGATATAGGAGTAATAAGTGAAGATACACCAAGTATAAATAAAATATTAAATATATTTGAACCAATAACATTTCCTAAAGCTATATCACTTTCACCTTTACTGGCGGCTACAACGGAAGTTATAAATTCGGGTAGAGACGTTCCTATAGAAACAATTGTTAAGCCTATCATTTTTTGGCTTACTCCAAAGCTCAAGGCTATATTAGAAGAGCAATCAACAACTAACTTACCTCCAATTATTATACCTAAAATACCTATGATAGATAAAACTATAGATTTTGATAAAGAAATATTGGATTCTGTATAAGTTGAATCATCATTTGATAATTCAATGTTAGTATTAGTAATTAAACTTCTATTTTTATTTCTAGAGTTAATCGAAACTTCTACTAAATAGTATATAAATATACCAAAGAACATTAAAAATACTAATCCATCGCTAAGAGATAAAATAGAGTTTTGTGAGTTTTGAAAAACAAAATCATTACAAAGTATTAAAAGTAAAACTGAAGAAAGTATTAAAAATGGAAATTCTTTCAAAAGTATAGACTTTTTAACAGATAAAGGCTTTATAAAAGCTGACATACCTACAACACATAAAAGATTAAAAATATTTGAGCCTATAATATTTCCGAGTGCTATTCCATTTTGCCCTTCGATAGATGCAGTGACACTGACGGCGGCTTCAGGAGCACTAGTTCCAAATGCAACTATTGTAAGACCTATAAGTAAGGACGGAATCCTGAGAGACCTTGCAATACTTGAAGAACCATCGACGAAATAATCAGCCCCCTTTACTAAAAGCAAGAACCCAAATAATAAAAACACATAAACCATACAAACATCTCCCTTTTTTATGAAATAAAAATAAAAAAGACCTTCTAAATAAGTAGAAATATTTCTACTCATTTAGAAGGTCTTGCTAACAAGATTAAACTCGCTAATTAACCGAGTGATTATCACTGGTATGACGACTAATTAACACCTAAGTGTAAGCTACTCCCCTTCTAGGGAATTTAATTTTATAATTTAATTATATTCAAATTTTGGAAAATGTCAACTGATTTATAATAATTTATTTCTAGACATTATAAATGTAAGAATTAAACACATAATACATGTAATTAAAATAACAAGCCAGAATCCACTAGGATGATGTTCAAATGGCAATCCAGGTACATTCATACCGAAAAATCCAGATACAATAGTAGGTATAGACATTATAAGTGTAATAGATGTTAGAAATTGCATAACTGTATTTTGGTTATTACTAACAATAGCACTAAATGCATCCATTATTCTACTTAAAATATCTCCATAAATAGTAGCCATTTCTAAAGCCTGTTTGTTTTCTATAATAACATCTTCAAGTAAGTCTTCATCTTCTGAATACTTTTTAATAGATTCTGTTCTAAGCATTTTGTTAAGAACAAGTTCATTTGCTTTTAGCGAAGTCGAAAAATAGATCAGAGATTTTTCGAGTTCTAGTAACTGAACTAACTCTTTATTTTTCATAGATTTATATATTTCTTTCTCTATGGCTATAGTCATTTTATTTATTCTTCTTAGATAATGTAAATAATAGCTAGCATTTTTATAAAGAATTTGAAGAATAAATCTAGTTTTTTTGAAAGTAAAAAAATCTTTAACATGTCCAACTATAAAGTCGTTTAAGATTTTTGTCTGGCCTATACATACTGTAACAATGGTATCATCTAAAAGAATAATACCAAGTGGAATAGTAGAGTAGTGAGTAGAAGATGCATCACTTTCATCTACAGGTATATCTATAAGTATTAAAATATGATTATCCTCAATATCTATTCTAGAACGCTCTTCTTCATCGAGTGCAGCTCTAACACTTTCTATATCGACATTAAGCTTTGCAGATATTTCAAGTATTTCAGCTGTACTAGGTTCAACTAAGTTAACCCAACAACCACTTTCAAATGATTTTAATTTTTCAAGTTTAGAGTCGATAGTTTTATAGTATCTTATCATTTGATCACTCCTTTATTCAGTTTTAAAGCAATCACTTAAGTATTATCTACATAATTGCTTAAACATATAATTGAATAAAGGTATTAAGCAATAATTAAGATTCATTAAGTGATTTAATAAACAAACATATCCGCAATGGAATACTGTCCATTTTTTATACCACTCCTTTATGTATTATTTTTATTAAAAAAGACCACATCGGCATCACTGCTTAAGAGGTCAGATAAATTAATAATATCATATATTAATTTTTAATACAATAAAAATACTTTATTAAATTATGTGTAAATTAAAAAATATATAAGCATAAAATGTTAGTATATTGGAATATGTTATTTATTGTATAATTTAATTAAATTAAATTTAGGAGGGGTAGATATGAGATATAGGGAATTTGGAAAAACAGGGAAAAAAATATCTATTTTAGGATTTGGGTGTATGAGATTTCCTCAAATAGATGGGGAAATTGATGAAGAAAAAACTATTGAGATGGTTAGGTATGCAATTGATAATGGTGTGAACTACATAGATACTGCATACCCATATCACAATGGAGAAAGTGAAATTGTAGTAGGGAAAATTTTAAAGGATGGATATAGAGAAAGAGTTAATCTAGCAACTAAATTGCCATCTTGGGAAATTAATTCAAGAGAAGATATGGATAAGTATTTTAATGAGCAGTTAAAAAAACTTCAAACAGAACAGATAGACTTTTACTTAATTCATGCATTAGATAAAGGCCTATGGGAGAACTTAGTTGAAAATAACATATTTGACTTTTTAAATGAAATAAAGAAAAGTAAAAAGGTAAGATATGTAGGATTCTCTTTTCATGATAAGTATGAAGTATTTAAAGAAATAATAGATTCATATGATTGGGATTTTACACAAATTCAATACAACTATTTAGATGAAGAATACCAAGCAGGGACTAAAGGCCTTGAGTATGCAAGTAAAAAAGATATGGGTGTTGTTATAATGGAACCTCTTAGAGGAGGAAAGCTTGCTAATAATTTACCTAATGATATATTAGAAGTAATTAACAAATCAGATAGTAAAAAATCTCCAGCTCAATGGGCTTTTAAATTTTTATACAATAAGCCAGAAATAGGAATTGTCCTTAGTGGAATGTCAAATATGGAACAGGTTATTGATAATATAAGAATATGTAATGAGGATGGAGTTGCAGATTCTATGAACTTAGAAAATGAAAAGGTAATAGAAGCATTAAGAGATACATTAAAGTCTAAAATAAAAATAAATTGTACGGATTGTAAATATTGTATGCCATGTCCAAATGGTGTTAACATACCGGCATGTTTTGAATGTTTAAATAATTCATCAATGTTTAATGATATAGAAGGTATAAAAAATAATATGTATAAATATTTAATAGAACAAGATGCTGACGCATCTAAATGTATAGAATGTGGTAAATGTGAAAAAAGTTGCCCTCAACATATTGATATAATAAATAAATTAAAGAAAGTTAAGGAAACGTTTAAGTAATTAACTCTATTGAAAAAAAAGTTTTTTTTTGATAATATATAAATTATCTTAAAACTTAAAAAGACAGTTCGAAAGCCTCCTGTCTTTAAACAAAACTATGGTTAAGTCTTAAAATATAATATTTATATTATTATTTAGATTATAAAACCGTAGATTTTTCTGCGGTTTTTTAGATTTTAGGACTTAAAGGAGAAATTTTATGACGACAAATATAAAAAAACTAGTTACAACAGCATTAGTTGCGGCTATATATGCAACTTTAACATTGGTATTAGGTGCCATAAGTTATGGGCCGATACAATTTAGAGTGGCAGAAATTATGGTATTACTTCCATTTATAAAAAAGGACTATATATGGGGATTAACAATAGGATGTTTTTTAGCTAATATTATAGGGCCTTATGGAGTACCAGATATAATTTTTGGTACAACTGCAACATTTTTAAGTGTATATGCAGTTTATATGACTAGCAAAATGATGGATGGTAAAAAATATGCTTTATTAGTATCATCAATTTGGCCTACTGTTATAAATGCTATAATAATAGGCATAATGCTTAATATATTCTTTGGATTACCACTTATGTTATCTATGGCACAAGTTGGATTTGGACAATTTGTAGTTATAACAATAATAGGTGTACCACTGTATAAATCATTAGAAGGTAAATACTTTAAAATATTAAAAGATGCATTTTAATATAATCAGAAAGGAAATATTATGTTTACGCAAGTTTTATTAGGCTCAACCATAGTTTTAGGAACAACTTTGTTTTTAAATAGAGAGATAAATAGTTTAGAAACTACTAGATATGAAATAAAAAATAAAAAAATACCAAAAGAATTTAATAATTTTAAAATTGTTCAAGTAAGTGATTTACATAATAAAACATTTGGAAAGAACAATGAAAAATTATTAAAAAAAATTCATGAAGAAGAACCTGATATAGTAGTTATAACAGGAGATTTAGTAGAAGGCGATAAAAATAACTTTCATGTTTCATTAAATTTTTTAGATGAATTAACTAAAAGTTATGAAGTTTATCATATAATAGGAAATCATGAACAAAAGTCTTTAATAAAAAAATACAAAAAAGAGAATGAACTTTATTTTAAGGAATTTAGTAAAAAGTCAATTATAAATTTAGAAAATGAAAAAGTGGTAGTAAATAAAGAGAATTCTAGTATAAATATTTTTGGACTTATAATTCCATTAGAAAAATATCCTTACTTTTTCAAAAATTTTAAAAATAGAAAAGAAGGATTAGATAAAGACTTTATAAAAGAATCATTAGGAGAAATAAATAAAAATGAATATAATGTGATGCTAGCACATACACCATTTTTCTTTGAAGATTACAGTGCTTATGGGGCTGATCTAGTATTATCAGGTCATGTTCATGGAGGTATAATAAGGCTACCTTTATTAGGTGGCGTACTTTCCCCTAATAGAGAATTTTTCCCAAAGTATGATTTTGGAAATTATAAAAAAGATGATACAACAATGATATTAAGTAAAGGCTTAGGAGGATCTAAAGTTCTTATAAGATTTAACTGTAGACCCGAGATAGTTAGTATAACTTTAAAAAGTGAATAATAGCTAAAAACTATATAACTATAGTAATATATAGAAAAAAACTATAATAAAGCGATTATAAGTTTGGTATAATTGAATAAGAAATTTAGAATTTTATGACGAATTACGGAGTATAGGGGGAATAGCTATGAAATTAAATAAAAAAATAAGTGTTATAATTGCAGGGGCATTAATTACATTTAGTGTTGGAAGTTTAGTTGGATGTACTCAAAAAACTGATAGTGATAATAAAACATCCGCTAAATATGAAAATATAAATGCAAAAGAAACTGAAGACTTATTAGCTACTGGAGATGATATAGCGGTTGTTGATGTTAGAACAACAGGTGAATTTAACACAGGTCATATAGATAAGGCTATGAATATAGATTTTGATAATTTTGAAAATAATTTAACTATATTAGATGATTATAAAGAAAAACCTGTTTTGCTTTATTGTAAGACAGGGAACAGAAGTGAAAAGGCAGCAAAAATTTTAGAAAAGCATGGTTTTACAAAAATATATAATGCTACAGACGGTGTTGAAGAGCATGACTACAAATTAGTTAAGTAAGTTAATAAAAATAACCTCCCAGCTTTATAATATTTAGTTGGGGGGTTATATTATTATTATAAATAAAATAACAGAGGAGGAACAACATGAAAAAAATTATTGCCTTGGGAATAACGATATCCCTATTGTTTTTAGTTGGATGCAGTAATGGAAAGGCTACGAGCCAATCGGATGATCAAATTTTAAGTAAAAACTATGAAGAAATTGAAAAAAGTGCAAAAGGAAGTACTGTTAACTTTTATGGATGGGGAGGAAATGAAGTACTGAATAAATGGTTTGATAATTATGTAATCCCAAACATGAAAGAAAAATACGATATAAATGTAAAAAGAGTAGGTATGGATATAGATACCATAATGAATCAATTAATATCTGAGAAACAAGTTAAAAATGATAAAGGAAATATAGATGTGTTTTGGGTAAATGGAGAAAACTTTAAAACGGCAAAAGACAATGAACTTTTATTTGGACCATTTACTAATAAAATAGAAAACTATGAAAAATATGTTGATACGAATTCAAAAGATATAACAACTGATTTTGGCACACCTGTAGACGATATGGAGTCTCCGTGGGGAAAAGCTTCATTTACAGTACTAAAAAACGCAGATAAAGTAAGTGAGAATATAGTAGACACTAATACATTAAAAGAAGCTATAGTGAAAAACCCAGGGAAGTTTACATATCCAGCTCCACCAGATTTTACAGGAAGTGCATTTGTAAGAAATGTAATATATGATATAGTAGGCTATGAAAATTTAAAAGATTTACCTGAAGATGAAGCTACAGTTAAAAAAGCAATTCAACCAGCTATGGACTATTTAAAAGAAATAAAACCTTACTTATGGAATGAAGGAAAAACTTATCCATCGACTACAGCGCAACTAGATAATATGTATTCTGATGGAGAAGTTAATTTTAGCATGACTTATGCTCCAAATGAGATTGAAGGTAAGATAAATTCTGGGGAATTTGATAAAAGTACAGAATTTATAAATTTTGATAAAGGAAATATATCCAATACTCATTTTTTAGCAATACCTAAAAACTCATCAAATAAAGCTGGTGCAATGGTATTAATAAATTATTTAACAAGTATAGATGCGCAAGCTTCTAAAAGTGAACCTAAAAACTGGGGAGATATGACTATATTGGATTTAAATAAGATACCTAAAGAAGATAAATCAAAATTTAAAAACTCAGTACAAGTAAAGAATCCAGTTCCAGAAGTTAAGGCAAGTTTAGTACCTATAATAGAAAAAATATGGTTACAAGAGGTAGCTAACGTTAATGGGTAAAATAAAACCATATTTACTTATTGCTCCAGCCGCATTGCTATTATTATTTATAATGGGAGTAGGTATTTGCACATGTATATTACAAAGCTTAGGTTATTTCCCTTTGATTGGATTAGATAATATAACTTTTGATTATTACAAAGAGATATTATCTAATCAACAATTTATAAATTCATTAATGCTAAGCTTAAAAACATCGATAATTTCATCGACAATAGCAACTATAATAGGAATTTTGTTAGCGTATTTAATGACAAAAAGTAGGTTTTCTAAGTTAAGATATTTTTTATTAAATTTGCCTATTATAGTTCCACATATAATAGTTGTAATGCTTGCATTTGCTGTTTTCTCTAAAACGGGTATAATATCTAGAATGTTATATAATCTAAATTTAATAAACGATTCTAGAGAATTTGTAAGTTTAGTAAATGATAAAGCTGGTATAGGAATAATTATTGTATATATACACAAGGGCATGCCATTTATAGCGATTACAGTGTATAATATATTGAAGAGTTTAGATGTTAAGTTAGAAGATGTAGCGCTAAATTTAGGGGCTAATAAATTTCAAGTACTTAAATTGGTAATAATGCCACAGATAATGCCTACAATACTTTCATCATTCATTGTAATATTTGCGTTTTCGTTTGGATCATTTGAAGTACCATATTTAATTGGGGCTACAAATCCTAAAGCACTTCCTGTTAATGCATATATAAACTATATAAATACAGATTTAGCTCAAAGACCTTTATCAATGGCTATGAATAGTATATTAACTGGTATAAGTTTTATATTATTAATATTATACAATTTAATTTTTACTAAATTAAAGAAAAATAAATTATAGGTGATCGTATGAAGAAACAATTTAAAAATCTAATCATAAATATAATATTAATTTCGTTATTAATGCCTTTAATAATACTTTTTATTTGGGCTATATCTTCATCGTGGGTATTTCCTAAAATTATACCAACTGAGTTTTCGCTGAGAGGTTTTGAATACATTTTAAATGGTGAAAACATAAGAGTACTAATAAACAGTATACTTATATCTATATCAGTTGTAGCTTTAACTATGCTTATATGTATACCAGCATCTAAGGCGATAGCACTTTATGAATTTAAAGGTAAAAAATTATTCGAGTTATTAGTTTTATCTCCTATAATAATACCTGTCATATCTGTAGCTATGGGAATACAATTAACTTTTATTAAGATGGGATTAGCAAATACTGTACTCGGAGTGATTATTATAAATGTAATTCCATGTATACCATATGGAGTTAAAATGATAACGGATGTATACAAATTAATAGGTGATAAATATGAATTACAAGCTAATATGTTAGGGGCTAAAAAATTAGATACTTTAAGATATGTTACAATTCCGCTGATACTTCCAGGTGTAATAGGAGCATCTAGCATGTGTTTTATAATATCTTTTAGTCAATATTTTTTAACTTTATTAATAGGTGGAGGAAGTGTAATTACGTATCCTTTAATAATGTTTCCTTATATACAAAGTGGAGATAGGATGATATCTTCTATATACAGCATAGTGTTTATATTAATCAGTTTAATTGTAGTAGCTTTAATGGAAGGCAGTATACGCAAGTACTATAGAAATGATAAGGAGATAAAAAATGTCATCAGTTAAAATTGTTAACTTAACAAAACAATTTAACAATGTAAATATACTTGAAAATATAAATTTAGAAATAAATCAAGGTGAGTTGATAACTCTTCTTGGAAAATCTGGTTGTGGAAAAAGTACGACGCTTAAACTAATAGCAGGGCTTATAAGACCAGAAAGCGGGGATATTTTATTTGATGGAAAATCAGTTTTAAATTTAAAAACACAGGATAGAAATGCAGTAATAGTATTTCAAGACTACTCTTTATTCCCACATATGAATGTATTTGAAAATATAGAGTTTGGACTTAAAGTTAATAAAATAGATAAGAATTTACGAAAAAATAAAGTTTTAGAACTTATAAACTTAGTGAAATTAACAGGGTTAGAAGATAAATATCCTAATGAATTATCTGGAGGGCAGCAACAAAGAGTTGCGATTGCAAGATGCCTTGCAGTGAATCCTAAGATATTGTTGTTAGATGAGCCATTTTCAAGTTTAGATATAAATTTGAGGGGGGAAATGAGGGAGTTTATCTTGAAAATACAAAAAGACTTAGGAATAACTACTGTACTAGTAACTCATGATAAGGAAGAGGCACTAATGATGAGCGATAAGATAGCAGTTATGATAGATGGACGTGTAGCTCAATTTGATACTCCTAGAAATTTATATGAAAAACCCAACTCAAAAGAAGTGGCAAATTCTTTTGGAGAAAGGAATTACATAATTGGAGATATAGATAATGGCAAATTTAAATCTAGTGTATTAAATCTAGATTTAAATGTTAAAGAAAGTATAGATAATGTAGAGCTAATGATTTCAAAAGAGGATATAAATATATGTGATTTAGAGTATGAAACAGGAATTGAAGGTACAGTTGAAAGTAAGATTTATGCAGGAGACATAACTTATTATAATGTGAAAGTTAAAAATTTATTATTAAAAGTGAGTTCTAACAATGGTTCATATGAAATAGGAGAACATGTAAAATTAGAAGTGAATCTTAAGAATGTAGTATACTTTAAATAGATAATATTTATACATTAAAACTAATGGAGGTTCTTTATGGTAGACAATAGAATAAAAAAATTAAAACCACTTGCTGAAACTAAGTTTTTAAGTATCTATGATGCAACATATACTAATAAATTAGGAAATGAAAATCACTGGATGATAGCATCTAGAAAAGGATATGAAAATTTATCAGAAAAATATTTCAAAGGTAAAAAAGATGATGTAGATGCTGTTGTTATAGCCGCGTTTCATAAGGAAATTAAAAAGTTAGTAATTGTTAAACAATTTAGAGTGCCATTGAATGATTATGTATATGAACTGCCAGCTGGATTGGTAGAGAACAATGAGCATATAGAGATTGCAGTAAAAAGAGAGTTAAAAGAAGAAACAGGACTTAACTTGTTAGAGATAAACAAAAACTTAGGAAACAATCAATTATACTTATCTCCAGGTATGACTGAAGAAAGCGCGAGTCTAGTTTATTGTTTATGTGATGGTGAATTAAGTACTGAATATTTAGAAGAAGAAGAAGATATTAAACCTATGTTAGTTAGTAGGGAAGAAGCCAAAAAACTATTAGAGAAAAATGTGAAAATGGATATAAAAGCATTTATGACATTACAAAGTTTTGTTTTATTTGGAGATGATTTTTTAAAGTTTTAATTATGTGATAAAGTCACAGAAAAAAATTTATTAAAATTATAGAATGAGTTTAATAAACTTAATAGGTTAAAGGAGTACTTTATGGGATTTTTATCAAACTTATTTAAAAATAACAAATACAAAACTATAAATGGAAATGAACTAATTGGCTTATTAAAAAATAATAAAAATTGTATAATAATAGATGTGAGAACTGCTCAAGAATTTAAAAGTGGACATATAGAAAAAGCAAAAAACATATCTGTTAGTGAGTTAAGATCGAAAGTTAATTCAATAATAAAATACAAACATAATGATGTAGTTCTTTACTGTGCTTCTGGGGCTAGAAGTAAGTCTGCAGCTAATTTTTTATACAAAGAAGGATTTGAAAATATATACAATTTAAAAGGCGGAATGGGTTCATATTTAAATGCAAAAAGAAAATAAAGAAGATGATTTAATAAAATCATCTTTTTTATTTTATATTACAAAAAACTATTAAATAAAAAATGTAAATAAAGTAGTAAATCTTACTATATTGACTAAGTTTGACTAATGGTATATAATACCACCTGTAGAGGGTTAATGAAAACGTACCCCAACAAATATAGTGAATATTTGGAGGCTAGCTATGGATATAAAAGGTACTAAAACTGAAAGAAATTTAGCTACAGCTTTCGCAGGAGAATCTGAAGCTAGAAATAAATACAGTTTTTATGCATCACAAGCAAAAAAAGAGGGCTATAATAAAATAGCAGACTTTTTTGAAGAAACTGCAAAAAATGAAATGGCACATGCAAAAATGTGGTTTAAATTACTTCACGAAGGAATTAAATCAACAGAAGATAACTTAAAAGATGCGGCAGCTGGAGAACATTATGAATGGGTAAGTATGTATGAAAAGTTTGCACAAGAAGCAGAAGAAGAAGGGTTTGATCAAATAGCATTCTTATTAAGATCAGTAGGTGCTATAGAAAAAGAACATGAAAAAAGATATAATGAACTACTTAAGGCTTTAGAAGATGATAAAATTTTCAAAAAAGATGAAGTTGTAGAGTGGAGATGCCAAAACTGTGGACATTTACACAAAGGTACAGAAGCACCAGAAGTTTGTCCTGTATGTCAACATCCAAAGGCATTTTTTGAAATAAAAGCTGATAAGTTTTAATATTGTTAATTTTAAATTTTAGGTTTATATACATATTATGTAAGAAGAAAATATAGATATAAAAATATGGGTGTTTCTAATAGAAACACCCATATTTAAGTTTATTATAGTTTAGATGTTAATTCATCAATAACTTCAGATACATTTTTTAATCGATCAACCTTATAAGCGTTACTTCCGCAAAATAATAGACCGTTTTCAATATCTCCACGAACTGCATCTATAAGTGCCTTAGAAATACAATAAGGTGTATTACTTGGATTACAAGGTATTAAGCAATTATAACATTTTTTAATTTTTCTACCTTCAGAACTAACTGACTCAATAAAACTATTTCCAATTGCACGACCAGGCATTCCAACCGGGCTTTTAACTATCTTTATATCGTCTTGACTAGCATTTACGTAAGTCATTTTATACTCATAAGCCGCATCACATTCATGAGTAGCTACAAATTTAGTTCCTATCTGAACCCCACTTGCACCCATATCTATGTATTTCTTTACGTCATCGCCTGTAAATATACCACCAGCAGCTATAACCGGAATATTTTTATTAAATTTATCTCCATAGTTTTTAGCTATGTCTAAGATTTTAATAAATTCCCCATCATAATCTATGTTGTCTATATTATCTAAATCATCATTATGATAACCTAAGTGTCCACCAGCTTTAGGACCTTCAACTACTATTAAGTCTGCAGTAGTATTTTCCTTTCTATCCCACATTTTTAAAATAACTCCTAATGCTTTAGATGTGGAAACTATAGGTGCTATTTTAACAGAACTACCTTTAACAAGTTTAGGTAAAGCAGTAGGAAGTCCTGCTCCAGAAATTATTAAATCTACTCCTGATTCTATACAAGTTTTAACATGATCTTCATAATAATTCATAGCGACCATAAGATTTACACCTATTATACCACCTTTAGAAATTTCCTTTGCTTTTAATATATGTTTTTTTAATGCTCTTAAATTAGCTTTAAGAGGATTTATTTCAAAATCATCTTCGTCATAACCTACCTGTGCACCAGATATAACTCCAACACCACCACAACTAGCTACTGCACCGGCAAGAGATGATCTAGAGACACCAACTCCCATTCCGCCTTGTACTACAGGCACTTTAGCAATTAAATCTCCTATTATTAATGGTTTCATTAATTTCCTCCAAAAAAATAATTTTACTAGATTATTATATTAAGTATTAGTACCTAGTAATAATTAAATTATACTATAAAATTAAAAATAATCAATCAGTATTTTAAAGTACAAATAAAAAAGCAAAATACTCTTTAAAAGAGCATTTTGCTTTTTAATCAGATTTTGTTGATGCAAACTCAGGATTAAACTTTTTGTTAGAGGAGAGGTCGCTTTCCTTAAAGTTAATAACGGATTTGTTTTTCCAATATCCTTTTTTATAATATATTCCGGTAACAATTAATCCTACACACCAACCAATAGGAATTCCCATCCATATTCCATTCACACCAAATATTGATGATAATAAATATGATGCAGGAATTCTGGCTATCCATAACGATATCATGGAACTTATCATTGCAAACATTGAGGCACCAGCACCACGGATTGCACTAGTTAACATAAATGATGTTCCTATAAATATGAAAAATGGACCTATAGTAAGTAAATACATAGATCCTATAGAAACTACATCAGGATCAGTATTAAACAATTTTATTAAATTTTCTTTGAATAATAAAAATACTATTAATACAAATATAGATATACACAAAGCCATAGTAATAGAAGATTTTACACCTTTTTTTACTCTGTCAACTTTTCCAGCCCCTATATTTTGGGCAACAAAAGTAGATACAGCACTGCCTAAATTCATAATAGGAAGTGATATGAAAGTTTCAACTTTAGATCCAGCTCCAAAGGCAGCCATGGCAGATGTGCCATAACCATTAACTAAAGATTGTAAGGTTATATTACCAATAGAGAATAGTGTTTGCTGAACTGCAGATGGCAGACCAAGTTTTAATCCAGTTTTAAATATTATATAGTCGTACTTCAAATTTCTAATTCTAATTTTTAAGATTTCATGACGTTTATTAAGATATATTACACTAAATATAAATGCTACAGCTTGAGCGATTATAGTGGCAAGAGCTACACCATTTACACCCATATTAAAATAAATTATAAAGACAATATCTAGAATTATATTTAAAATAGTAGCTATTATCAAAAAATATAATGGATTAGTAGAATCACCAAGACCTCTTAGTATAGCACACACGGAATTATATCCTGTTGAAAAAACTGTACCAGCAAAAATTATAATTAGATATCCCTTAGAAAGTTCAAAAATTTCACTTGGGGTATTCATAATATGAAGTATATTTCCACTAAAAAAAACTCCTATTAAAGTTATAAAAAATGAAGCTATAAAAATGAATACATATGTGGTATCTATTGCTGCTTTAACTTTAATCATATTTTTAGAACCATAATATTGAGATATAAGAATTGAGAAGCCTAAGGTTATGCCCATTAAAAAAGAAGTAAGTAAAAACATAATTGGATTTGCGCCAGATACTGCTGCCATAGCATTTTTACCAACAAACCGTCCAACAATAATGCTATCAGCTGTATTGTATAATTGTTGAAATAAACTTCCAATTAGCATTGGGAGGGCAAAGTTAAATATACATTTACTTTCATTTCCGACTGTTAAATCTTTTATAAATATCACCTCGATTTATTAAAAATAAGTTATTAATAATATAGTAGCAAATATTTAGAATATTCTCTATATAAAGTTGCTTTTAAAATTAAATACTTGAATTAACATATACTTAGCAGTATATAATAAATACAAAGATTAAATTGCTATTTTGCTAGATATTCGATCTAAAAGACTTAAAAGTAGTATATTTTAACTGTTAAAAGAGGTGATAATATGGTTGAAATAACTTTACTAGGTTGTGGTGGAAGCATGCCAGTGCCAAATCGGTACCTTTCATCTTTGCTTATAAATTATAGAGGAAGAAAAATACTTATAGATTGTGGTGAAGGAACTCAAGTTTCTATGAAAATTGCAAATTGTGGATTCAAAACTATAGATTATATTTGTATAACTCACTTACATGGAGATCATATAATTGGGCTTCCCGGCATACTATCTACAATTGGGAATTGTGGTAGAACAGAAATGTTAACAATAATTGGTCCTAAGGGAATAAAAGAAGTTATAGATGCTTTCAGATTAATAGTAAGAGAACTTCCATATGATATAAATATAATAGAAAATCCTAAAGAAGATATATTAGTAAGTAACAATTATATTAATAAAGATATTATTATATCTACTTTAGAGGTAGAACACTCAACTCCATGCATTGCATATAGTTTTTATATAAAAAGAAAAGCTAAGTTTGACATGGAAAAAGCAATGAAAAATAATGTGCCAAAAATTCTTTGGAGCAAACTTCAAAATGGAAGAGAAATAAAATTGGAAGGTAACATATATACAAAAGATATGGTTTTAGGTCAACCTAGAAAAGGAATTAAAGTAAGTTTTGTTACAGATACAAGACCAATAAAAGAAATTATGGACTTTGTAGATAATAGTGATTTATTGGTATGTGAAGGTATGTATGGAGATGATTGTGACTTAGAAAGGGCTATAAAAAATAAACATATGACATTTAGAGAAAGTGCAACAATCGCAAAACAATCAAATGTAGAAACTATGGTTTTAACACATTTTAGTCCAATTATAAAAGACCCTAATATATATATTGAAAATGCGATGGAAGTGTTTGAAAATACAATAATAGGAACTGATAGATTAAAGTTGAATTTGCTTTTTAAAGAATGACAATTGTAGTATTGAAGTTTTAATAATTTTTACATGGGTATATAATAAAATATTAAAACATACATCATGGAGGACATTATGAATTTTACAGATATAGATAATGATAAGTTAAAAGAATTAGCCAAAGATAAAAATACATTGTTAATTGATATAAGAACGAAAGAAGAATTTGAAGAAAATCATATAAACAGTGCTATTAATATACCTTTACATGACTTGATGTACAATATAGATGAGATTGAAGATTTTAAAGAAAAGAACATAGTGGTGTACTGTAGAAGTGGACATAGAAGTATTACAGCATGTAACTTATTAGAATTAGAAGGATTTAATAATATTTATAATTTAAAATATGGAATTTTAAGTTATAAATAGATAATTTGAAACGAGTGGATAAGCATAAATCTACTCGTTTTGAATTTTTTAGTGT
>NZ_JAWDJM010000135.1:0-9146 GCF_032465715.1 Paraclostridium sp. MRS3W1
GTTATGTATATATCTGATTTTATGCCTCTTTTTTTAATTTCATTTAATAATTCATTATAACTTTCTAGGGTTTGTGAATATGTGATATTTGAATCACCCTTATAATTATTTCCAATCTCTAATTTTTTTAAATATAAGTCTGAATTAGGATAAGCATTTAAAGAATTTTCATCATACAATTTCTTAGCTTTATCTAAGTATTCCTTAGACACTTTTAAATTATCTTGATTTAATTTAACATTTGAATAAACCATATAAAGCCATATTAACTCTTTATTTTTTTCTGTAGGTTCTAATTTATTTGCAATCTCTTCATACTTAGCTTTTAACTTTTCTGCTTTTTCATTTTCATTTAACTTAAAATATGATTCCATTAAATACCCTATCACTGATAAGTTTTTATCATTCATTTTAAACTTATCATCCTTAAGAATTGACTCGTATACATATGCAGCTTTTTTATAATTTTCTTGAACATAATAATTTTCGCCTAAATTTATAATTGCTTTACACATATTTTCATAGTCTTTATTCTCATATGCAATTTTCCAACCCTCCATAACATAAGTTAAAGATAAGCTAAATTGCCCGTTAGACCTATATAAAGATGCCAAAAAATTATATTCTGCCATTTTTGTTTTATCTGTACTCTCTAGTTTTACAGCTTTTTTCATTAAATCAATACTATCGCACATACTTCCTTTATATCTTAAATTCATCCTTGCTAGTGAATAGTAAAAATTTGATAGTTCATCAGTTAAATTTGATTTAGTTGCAATTTTTTTAGCTTCTTTAAAGTATTTTTTAAATTGCTTAATATCATTTGTACGAATAGCATTAAATGACAAATTTCTATATATTTTAAAATCTACCTCACTATTTTTATTTTCCATATATCCAATAGATTTTATTAGGTAGTAATTTGATTGTTTATAGTTTTTTTTCAATGACTCTATTTTCCCCAGAGCATAATAACTATTTTTTATATTTTTTTTATTTTTCAGAAGCTTTTGATTAAGCTCATTTCTCAACTCATTTTTTATTTTACCTTCATATTCATTTATATCTTTTTCAGATAAATCCCCTACCATTTTTTCATTTTCAGTGTTTATCAATTTAATGGTGTATATATTATCATATATACCATCTATAGCTATCACTCCCAAAGATATAAATGTTATAACTAATACATATATAAATATTTTTTTCATATTGTTTCTCAAAATCATTTCTCTCCTCAAGTTTCCCGTGTTTAAACTATATTAATATTACCCTAAATTTATATTATCAAACAATACCCAAAAATTAGTATAAAATTTTGTTACTTGACTTTTTTATTGTAAAATGGTTACGATTATAGTAAATATGATTTTTTAGGGGGTTTTTTAATGATTGGTACTGAAATTGGAATAAGAGCTATTCTAGGATTATTATTTATAGCTTATGGGCTTATAGTTTCCGGAATAGAGAAGTACAAAGGACTTCCTTTCTTTTATTCTAAAGACCAGATAAATGGATCTATAAATGGTTTTATATGCTTATCTGTAGGGGTACTATTATTATGGACTAATCCAAAACAAGGTATACTTTGTGCTATTATTGCTATTGCTTTATACGCTATAGTAAAGTTTTCAGTAGGTAAAGTAGTTGAAAATAAAATAAAAAAACAAGAAAAAAATAATAAAAATATGTAAAATCAATATGATAAATTATAACTAATAAGGGTTCATTGTTATACTCAAAATACTCCAAAGCTTTTAGCTTGTATTTTAATATAATAATGAACCCTTTTATACTAATTTCATTTTAATATTCAACGTAATACACTATAGAAATACCATATTATATCTATGGAGCTTAAACAGTTTTATTCTTTCTTTTTTGGTTTAGATATCCAATTAATGTTATAACTGATAATATAAGCATAAAACATACTGATAATAATTTTTTCATAATCATGTCCCCCATACTTTTCTGTTATTTTACAAACATTGTGTTTTCACAATTCAAATATACCATTTTTGTATATATATATCAATCTATTTTCGGAACCTTCCAAATTTTCACACCAATTATTGCTGTTAATATTCAATTTATTTTTACCCACGCATATAATAAAGTAACTACCATTTAAATTATCTATAATGAGGATGTGTTAAATATGTTTACCAAATTAGTAGGTCTAAGATTGGTTATAGGTATATGCTTTATAGGTTATGGCCTTTTATTATCTGCACTGGAAAAATATGATGGATTACCTACTTTTAATATTAAAATCAAAACAAATGGATATATAAATGGATTTACCTTTATGGTAGTTGGAGTATTAATATGTTCTACTAGCTTTAAAAACTTTATAATCTCAACCATAGCTTCAATAGTGCTACTACTTATTGAAACTTATCTTATAAATAAAAAATTGTAACATAAATAAGGAGTGTTGATATGATTTAGCTACATTTCAAGCTTCTTTTCAGCTTGTGTAGCAAATCATATCAACACTCCCTTATCCCTATAAACCTATTAACATATTCATAAGTTTATTATTTCTATTTATAAACTCATCTAATTCCTTAGCGTCTAATTCTTTATTTGCAAGTAATGCAACATCTACAATTTGATTACATATTAACTCTATTTGATCTTTTTTACTTTCATCGTCTTTTAAAGATACTAACTTTTTAATTATAGGACTATTGTCATTTATAACTAAAGTTTTTTCTTCTTCAAAGTTCATTCCAAGATCCATTCCTGCAAATTGAGATTTCATTTCAGCCATTCTTCTAGATTGTTCAGATACTAATATTATAGCTGTAGTATCCTCGCTCTTTAAGCTCTCTACAGAGTAATCTTTTACTTTATCTTTAACATATTCTTTGAATAAATTTTCTATTTCTGTTTTATTTTCTTTGTTTTCATCTTCATTTTTGTCTTTTAATACATCTGATAAATCTGCATCTATTCTATTAAATGTAACTCCTTGATTTTTAAATTCTATAAAAGATATAAAGTGATTATCTATGCTAGAATCTAGTATAACTGCATCTAAATCATAATCTTTAAATAACTTAATGTATTGTGATTGCTGTTCTTCATCACTTACATAGAATACTTTATTTTCATGTTTTTCCTTACATTTTTCTAAGTAATCATTAAGTGTAATATAATTTGAATTTATATCTTTAAATAATAAAATATCTTTTATCTTATCATAGAATCCTTCGTCTTTTAAGCATCCAAATTTAATAAATACTTGTATATCATCCCAGAATTTTTCAAAGTTGTCTCTTTCATTTTTATAAAGTGATTTTAATTTATCTGCAACTTTTTTAATTATATGCTTAGATATTTTACTTACATCTTTATCATTTTGTAAGAAACTTCTAGATACATTTAATGGTAAGTCTGGGCAGTCTATTACACCTTTTAGTAATAATAAGAACTCTGGTATAACTTCTTTTATGTTATCTGCAACGAAAACTTGGTTATTATATAGTTTAACTTTACCTTCTATAAGTTCAAATTCATTTTTTAATTTAGGAAAATATAATATTCCTTTTAAATTAAATGGATAGTCTACGTTTAGATGTATCCAGAATAATGGCTCATCAAATGTGTTGAATACTTTTCTGTAAAACTCTTTATATTCATCATCTGTGCAATCTTTTGGAGATTTTAGCCATAAAGGATAAGTATCATTTAATGGTTTTATTTCATTTTCACTATTTTCATCTTTTTCTTTAGAACTATCTTTAACATCTAAATAAATATTTACAGGTAAGAATGAACAATATTTATCTATTATGCTTCTTACTGTGTACTCTTCTAAAAACTCTTTGCTATCATCAGCTAAAAATAAAGTTATAGTAGTACCTCTTGATTTTCTATCTTCACTTGCTGAAAGTTCATATTCTGTTTGACCTTCACTTACCCATTTTACAGCTTGAGCACCTTCTTTATATGATAAAGTATCTATTTGAACCTTGCTAGATACCATAAATGCTGAATAAAAACCTAATCCAAAGTGTCCAATAATATCATTTTCTTCGCTCATTTTATCTTTATATTTATTTACAAAGTCTTCAGCTCCTGAAAATGCAACTTGATTTATATATTTTTCAACTTCTTCTTCAGTCATCCCGATTCCATTGTCTTCAAATATAAGAGTTGAATTATCTTTGTCTATTGTTACATTAATTTTATAATCTTGATCTTGTTTATTTTCTATTTCCCCTAGTGATACTAATTTTTTATATTTATTTATCGCATCACAACCATTACTTATAAGTTCTCTTACAAATATATCCTTATCAGAATATAACCACTTTTTTATTATAGGAAATATGTTTTCTGTATGTATTGATATGTTTCCTTTTTTGTTTTGCATATTTATCTCCTCCTTAAATTTATCTTTATTAAATAAAATTGGGATAAAGTAAATCCCCCTACATTTATTATTTTATCATCTTTGTTAGCACTGTCAATACTAGAGTGCTAATTTTTTTTAATAGATTACAAATTAAAAAAATGTTGTTAAAATGATACTATAAACAAAATTAAAGGGGTGATCAATGTGGAGTTTGAACATAAGGATGACATTAGAAATACAATAATACTAGAAGCATCTAAGCTTTTTATTCAACAGGGGTATACAAAAACAACAATAAGACAAATAGCACAAGTCTGTAATTTAGGTAGAGGTCATTTATACTACTATTTTAAGAAAAAAGAAGATATTGTTTTATATCTTTACAAAAACTTAATCGAAAAAATTTATTTTCACACAAAGAGATCAAGTAGCGAGTCTATAGATCCTTTACTTAGTTATGCTATAACCCAATATATATATATAAAGACTATAGCAACTAACCAATCTTTATTTAGAGTGTACATAGAAGCATCTGAAATAGACTCAGTAAGAAAAGAATATCTTAAAACTCTAGGTGAAATACTAAAAGCTAATTTAAGAGAATTAAATTTTGATTTTAAAGAAAAGGATATAAGTCTAAGCATTGTAATTGGTTCAGCTGGGGAAGATGAACTTTTGCGTAGATTTTATAAAAATGATATCAACTTAACACTAGATGAAATTATTGAAAGTACAATAAAAACTAGGCTTTTACTATTAAATATAAGCCAAGAAAAAGTAATTCAAATTATTTCAGATACTAAAGAGTCAACTAACAACATAGAAATTAATGAGATAATAAAAAACATAAATATACTTGACATATAGGTTGTACTACTCATACAATCTATTTTGTAAACAAATTTGGGCATGCCTAAATATTTTAGAGGGGGGTAAACTTTAGATGAGGGGATTGTCAAAACAAATAGCTAAAAGAAGTAAGTTAATTTTAGTAATAGCTATACTATTATTAGTTCCATCAGCAATTGGCTTTTTAAACACAGACATAAACTATGATATCTTAAGTTATTTACCAGATAATTTATCGACAACGCAGGCAGAGAAAATACTTAAAGACGAGTTTGATTGCGGATCTTTGGCTATGTTAATAGTTGAAAACATGGAAGATAAAGATGTAGCTAAGCTCAAAGAAAAATTAACTAAAGTTGAAGGTGTAAAAGATGTTTTATGGGTTGATGATGTTGTAGATTTATCAGTACCTAGAGAACTTCTACCAAAAGATGTAACAGACTTATTGTATACCGAAAATTCAACTCTTATGGTTATTAAATTAGAAGAAGGTTCTGCAGCTCTTAAAACATTAAATGCTGTAGAAGAAATAAGAAAAGTTACAGGAAAGCAAGCATTTCTAAGTGGTATGGCAAGTATCATAAAAGACACTAAAGACATTTCAGATAAAGAAACTCCACTATATGTAGTAGTTGCTGTAATACTTACATTAATAGTTTTAAGTTTTACAATGGATTCATATGTTACTCCATTTATATTTTTACTTAGTATAGGATTTGCTATAATCTATAACTTCGGTAGCAATATAATATTTGGTGAAATTTCTTATTTAACCAAGGCACTAAGTGCTGTATTACAACTTGGAGTTACCATGGACTACTCCATATTCTTACTTCACAGGTATGATGAAGAAAGAGAAAAATATGATAGCCACATAGATGCAATGGCCGTAGCTATTTCAAATACCACAACAGCAGTATTTGGTAGTTCCTTAACTACTGTAGCAGGATTTTTAGCTCTTTGTGCAATGGATTTAGCCCTTGGAATGGATATGGGCTTAGTTATGGCAAAAGGGGTTTTACTAGGAGTTATATGTACAGTTACTATACTTCCTGCTCTTATACTAATCTTTGATAAGCAAATTCATAAATACAAACACAAACCAATTTTACCTACATTTAAAAAATCATCAAAAATAGTTGTTAAACATTACAAATTATTAGTAGTTTTATTTTTATTGATGTTTATACCATCTGTAATAGGTTCATCAAATGCAAAAGTTTATTACAACCTAGACGAATCTTTACCTGATGATTTACCATCTATAGTTTCTACAAACAAATTAAAAGATGACTACAAAATGAATAGTACAAATATCATTTTGGTTAAAGATTCACTTGATTCTTATAAAGTTGACCAGATGATTAAAGAAATTGAGAATTTAGATGGAATAAATTCAGTTGTTGCCCTTGAAAAAGTAATAGGTCCTGCAATAGTTGAAGATATACTTCCAAATGATTTAATAAGTTCAGTTAAGTCTGGCGGATACGAACAACTCATAGTAAATTCAGAGTATCGAGCTGCAACAGATGAAGCTGGCATTCAAATAGATAAACTAAATAACATAGTTCATAAATACGATAGAGACGGTCTAGTTGGAGGAGAAGCACCTTTAACTGATGACCTTATAAAAATTGCTGACACAGATTTTAAGAAAGTAAGTTTAGTATCTATAATAGCTATATTTGTAATTATAGCAATAGTATTTAAATCACTTTCTCTACCTATTTTATTAGTTTTAGCCATTGAGTCAGCTATATTTATAAACCTTGGAATACCTTACTATACAGGTACTGTAGAACCTTTTATAGCATCAATAGTAATAGGTACTATTCAACTTGGTGCAACCGTTGACTATGCAATACTTTTAACTTCTAGGTTTAAAGAAGAATTAGCTGTAAATGATAATAAGTTTGAAGCTATGACAGCTTCAATACAAAGCAGTGCAAGATCAATTGTAACAAGTGCTTTATCATTCTTCTCCGCTACAATAGGTGTTGGACTTATTTCTAAACTAGAAATGATAAGTGCATTATGTTCACTTATGGCAAGAGGAGCTATCATAAGTATGTTTATAATCATTTTTATGCTTCCTGCAATTTTATTAGTTTGCCACAAATTTATAATAAAAACTAGTAAAGGGTTTGTGACTTCACAACCTAAAAATTTAAATAAGGGGGATATATAAGGATGAAAAGAATTAATTTACCAAAAGCTTCAATAGCTACTTTAACTACACTTATGATATTTTTAAATACTGGGATTTGCTTTGCAGATGTAAAAAAAGAAGAAACTGTATATGCCATATTAAATAATAATGGTAGCGTTGAAAAGACTATTGTTTCTACTTGGATAAACAGTGATGAGAAACTTGGAAAATTTACTGATTCTAGTAATCTTAAAAATATAAAAAATGTAAAAGGTGATGAAAAACCTGTAATAAATAATGATTCAGTTGAGTGGAATGTTAACAAAGAGGATTTATACTACCAAGGAGAGAGTTCTAAAAAACTTCCTATTGATGTAGATATTCAATATGAATTAAACGGCAAAAAAGTTAGTGCTAAAGAAATTGATGGTAAATCAGGTAAGTTTAAAATAACTATAGACCTTAAAAACAATGAAAAGAAAATCCGTAAAGTAAATGGTAAAAATAGAGATATGTATGTACCATTTTTAACAGCTACTGAAGTTTTATTTGAAAGAGATAATTTTAAAAATATAAAAATAAATAGTGGAGAGCTTCTAGATGATGGTAAAAAATCTAGTGTAACATTTGCATCTTTCCCTGGTTTAAAAGAAAGCTTAGACTTAAGTAAAGATATAGAAGATTATTTAGAATTAGAAGACACTCTAGTTATTGAAGGAAATGCTGATAAATTTAAAATGCCTAATATAATGGTTATGGCAACTCCAAAAATTCCAGAGCTTAAAGGAATTGATAAAAACTCTACTTTAGATGATTTATCTAAATCTTTAAATGATTTAAGAAAAGGCGGAGATGATTTATTAGATGGATCTAAAAAATTATTGGACGGAAATAATGAACTAAATACTAATTTCGCTAAGTTTGATCAGGGTGTAAAATCTTTAGATAAAGGCTCTAAGGATTTAAGTAGTGGTATAGATAAATTAAATCAATCTGCTCCATCTTTAGACAATGGTGCAAAAAGTGTAAGTAGCGGCCTTAGTCAGCTAAATGATTCTCAAGGTAAGTTTTCTAATGGAGTTGAATCTTTTGTAGGAAATACTAATAAGCTTTATGATGCTTACTCAGCTATTAACAATGGAATTAATAGTGCTAGTGACGGTGCTAATGCACTTAGTTCTGGACTTTCTAATGGAGCTTCTGGTGTAGATAGTTTAATAGCATCTACAAATAATATAGACCAGGTTGCTGAAGGATTAAACAATATAGCTGGAGCTTTAGATGAATCTAATCCAGAAGTTGCTAATCAATTAAGAGGATTAGCAGGTTCTTTAAGTCAAGTTTCTGAAGGTCAAAGGGGTGGCCTAAATAGTTTAAAAGATGGAATGGGCAGTGCTGTAAGTGGAGCTAATAACTTAAGTGCTGGACTAGAAAACTTAAAATCTGGTTCAAATAGCTTTAGTTCTAACTTCAAATCTTTAGTGGATGCCGGTTCAACTTTAAGTAGTAGTTCAAAACAATTATCAGCAGCTACTAATAAACTTGAAGATGGTAGTAAAAAATTGGCTGCTGGAACTGGTGAATTAAGCAAAGGTACTAACCAACTAGCTCAAGGTAGTAAAAGCTTAGTTAGTGGTACTAAAACTTTAAATGATAATTCAAGTAAACTTTTAAAAGGAACAAATGACCTAGCAAAAGGATCTAATGAGTTATACAAAGGTGTTAATAAATTAAAAAAAGATGGGCTAGATAAAATATATAAAGAAGGAAATACTAAAT
>NZ_JAWDJM010000136.1:0-12963 GCF_032465715.1 Paraclostridium sp. MRS3W1
TGTGTACACTATGAGTCAAGAATTAACTTTTAAAGAAATTAGTAATCATTTAATAGAAGATGAAACACCTTCTTTATATATAAAAAAAATACTTTCAGATGAGAGATATTCTTTTGAACTTAAAGACAAACTTTTAAAGCTTGAAACAATAGATCAAAACCCAAAATATCATCCAGAGGGAAATGTTTTAAACCATGTGTTATTAGTTTTAGATAATGCAGCTCAAATAAAAAACTTTTCTAAAAATAGTTTATCTTTTATGTGGGCAGCACTTCTTCATGATATTGGGAAAATCACTACTACAAAGATTAGAAAGGGAAGGATTACTTCTTATAATCATGATGTAGAAGGTGAACAAATTGCTAAGAAAATTTTGGACAAGCTTACAGATGATGAAGAATTAAAATATACAGTTTCTAAATTAGTTAGATATCACATGCAACCATTATTTTTTGATAAGAACTTACCTTTTTTTAGTTGTGAAGAGATGCTAAAAGAAATTGATTATAATGAGGTTGCTTTAATATCGATGGCAGATAGATTAGGAAGAGGAAATATTTCTAGTGAAATTAGAGAAAAAGAACTAGAAAATCTAGAGAAGTTTAAAGCTTATTTAAAAACTAGAGAGGAAAAATAAATGAAGCTATTTAAATTAATTGTATTGATTTTATTTGCGGGATTTTTAAATGCAGGATGTGCTACAAGTACAGCATCACCTGAACAATTAATCAAAAAGCCTTTGTACAATGAACAAAAACTAAACTTGAAAGTTAATATAGAGAATGCATTAAAAGGAGCAAAACCATTACTACCTAAAAATTCTTCAGATGTATCTTCTATAAATGAAGTTGACTTAGATAAAAATGGAGTAAATGAATTAGTTGTATTCCAAAAGAAAGAAGATGTAGACGAAGGAAATGTAAAAGTTGGTTTTTCAATAATGAACTATGGAAAAGATAGTGTATATTCTGTTGTAGATGAATATTTAGTTAAGGGTGAAAGCATTGAGTATGCATACTTTTCTGACTTAGACAATGATGGGAATAAAGAGATAATATTATTAACTAAAGATGGAAGTAAGAGTAATTTAGATATATGTCAATTTAAGAATAATAAAATAACTAGGCTATATAGGTTTGATCCAAATTGGATAAAAGACTCAAATGAATATACTGATATAAAGGTGTACATAGATAATCTAGACAATGATGGAACTCCTGATATTGTTATATGCAGTCTAAACCCAGAAACTCATAAAATGATAGTTAGCTTAACTTATTTTGATAAATACATAAGACTTAAAGATTATACAATAATAAACGATGTAAAAAGTTTAGACAATGTATATATAGATATAAAAAAGGTACGAAAAGATAAAAAAGCAATTGTCTTAGGTTACAAGCCTTTTACAGGTGGAGAATCTTATTTTACTCAAATACTGTATTTAAGTGGAAATAAATTGATGAAAGCATTTGAGGAGAATGATATAAAAACAAAAAATCCATATTATATGGCTCCAGAAGATATTAATCATGATGGCGTTGTGGAAATACCTATAATCAATAATAACACTAGAGGATATAATAAAAAAACATCAGCTAATGTAAGTTGGTATAGTTGGAATGGAAAAGAAAATGAAGAATCAAATTTAGTATTTGTAAGTCAAGTTTATTACAATTACTCTAATAATTTTAAATTGCTTATACCTAATAATTTAGCCAATAAAATATATATTGAAGAAGTTTCAAAAGACAATAAACTTTATTTTGAATTTATGTATTATGATACTCAATATACAGAACCTATAAAGTTATTTACTATCAGTAAGGTAAATAAAAATAATGTTGATGAAAGTAAAACTGCTAATTCAAATACTAATAATGGAGGATATATAATTTTAGAAAATGAAAATGAATCATTTATGTTGCTTATAAACAGTCCTGAAGTATTAAAAAAATTAGATGTATCAAGTGAAGCAATAAAAAAAGATTATTTTTTACCTATTTATTAGGTTGGAGGGAGGAAGTATTATGAATGAAAAAATCTTAATTTTAGAAGATGAAATAGGTATAAGAAGTTTTGTAAGTATAAATTTAAAAAGAGAAGGTTATGAGGTTATAGAAGCAGGTACAGGACAAGAGGCTATAGATAAAATAACAAATGAAAAAAATATATCTATAGCATTGTTAGATGTTATGTTACCTGATATGAGTGGAATAGATGTATGCAAGCATATAAGAAACAATTTTGATTCAGTTGGGATTATAATGCTTACAGCTAAATCTCAAGAAGAAGACAAAATAGAAGGGTTTATATCTGGAGCAGATGATTATATGGTTAAACCATTTAGCATAAAGGAACTGCTTATGAGAGTAAGTGCTCTATCAAGAAGAATTAATAGAGAAGCAAATGCAAAAAATAAAAGTATAATAGAAAGTGGACCTTTCGTATTAGATTTAGAAAAAAGAAAATTAACTAAAAACAATTCAGATATAGAGTTAACTCCAACAGAATTTTCAATAGTTAAGTTTTTAATAACAAATGAAAAGCAATCTTTAAGTAGAGATCAAATTTTAGATGAGGTATGGGGAACTAACTATCTATATGATTTTAAGATAGTTGATGTAAACATAAGAAGAATAAGAAATAAAATAGAAGATGATCCATCAAAACCTAAATTTATACAAACGGTTTGGGGATATGGTTACTGTTGGAGAAAGGAAGAACAATAGTGATACACTTTGAAGGACTTAGAAAAAAAATAATAAAGAATTATTTTATAATAATTATTATAACTGTAACACTATTTGAAGGGCTATTTATATTCTATGCTCAAAACTATTATTATGACTCGATAAAAACAACACTTACTAATCAAGCTAGAAACACTGATAGTATATACAGTGGATATATGGGAGATAGTTCATTTGAGCAAAAGGTCAATAACTTATATGATAAAAAAGATATAGATAGTTATTCAAAAATGGCATTAGAAATAATAGATAAAGATAAGAATATTATAATTGATCAATATGGATTTAGAAGTAGAGAAAAAGCTCATTATGACGATGTAAATGAAGCGTTAAAAAACAAAACAACAACAAGCACATATAGAATGAAAGATACTGGAGAACATGTTATGAGTATTTCAGTACCTTTAAAATCTAACAACCAAATTGAAGGAGTGGCAAGATATACCGTTTCACTAGATTACGTTGATAGAACTATATTTAAGATAGTTTTAGGACTAATACTTGCAGGTATATTTATTTTATTAATAGCAATATCTATAAGTTTAAAATTTGCATATACTTTGATTGATCCATTAAGTGAACTTAAAAAATTTGCAAATGAATTAGCTCGTGGAAATTACAATATAAGATTAAAACCAAGAGCTATAATTGATGATGAAATTGGAGAATTAGCAGAAACATTTGAACATATGGCAAAAGAAATTGATAAAAGTGAAAAGTTAAAAGAAGAGTTCATATCATCAATTTCACATGAATTAAGGACACCTTTAACATCAATTAAAGGATGGAGTGAGACCTTAGGATATGAAGGAATTGGAAAAGAGGAGTTAGATTTAGGACTAGGAATAATTCAAGATGAAACAGAAAGACTTATTAAACTTGTTGAAGAACTTTTAGATTTTTCAAGGTTATCATCTGATAGAATTAAACTTCAAATCGATATGGTTGATATTCAACAATTAGCTTTTGGAGTAGTGAATCAATTAAAAGTTAAGTCACAAGAAAAGAATATTTCATTAAGTTGTGAAGTTGAAGACACTCAAATGAGACCGATACAAGGAGATAAAAATAGACTAAGACAAGTTCTTATAAACTTAGTACAAAACTCTTTAAAATTCACAGAAGAAAATGGATATGTAAAGATTGTAGTTCATCAAGAAGAAGATTATACAACTATTAGTGTGGTTGATAATGGAGAAGGTATAGAAGAACATAATTTAGAAAAGGTATTAGATAAATTTTTCCAAGAAAATTATAATAAAGCAGGTAGTGGTTTAGGACTTGCTATAAGTAATGAAATTGTAAAATTACATGGCGGAGAAATGAAAATAAAAAGTAAAAAAGGTGAAGGCACATGTATTATATTTACATTAAAAAATACATTACTGGAGTCTGTATAGAAAGAGGATAAAAATGAGAAATATTAAAATCACTATTGAGTATGACGGATCAAGATACAAAGGATTTCAAAGATTAAAAGATAATGATAATACGATACAAGGAAAGATTGAAGCTGTACTTAGCAAAATGGCAGATGAAAAAATAGAAATAATCGGATCAGGAAGAACTGATATGGGCGTTCATGCTTACAATCAAGTAGCTAACTTTAAAACAAACTCTAGTTTATCTGTTAGAAAAATTAACGATTATTTAAATAATTATTTACCAGAGGATATAGCTATAAAAAGCGTTGAAGAAGTTGATGAAAGATTCCATTCAAGATATAATGTAAAACAAAAGGTCTATTTATATAAAATAAATAACTCAAAAACTCAAGATGTGTTTTTGAGAAAATATAGTACTTATATAGAAAAGCCTTTAGATATAGAATTGATGAAAAAAGCTAGTGAGTATTTAGTAGGAGAGCATGACTTTACAAGTTTTGCATCATCTAAATCAAAAAAGAAATCAAATGTAAGAGAGATACACAGTATAACAATAAATAAAAATAAAGATATGATAGACATATTTGTAGAAGGTAATGGCTTTTTATACAATATGGTAAGAATAATAGCAGGAGCTTTAATAGAGGTTGGATTAAACAAAAAAACTCCTGAGGATATAAAACTTATGTTGGACGCAAAAGATAGAAGTAAAGCATCAGACACTGCGCCAGCTAAAGGTCTATACTTATATTCTGTTAAATATTAATTATTAAGCAGCTTTTAGCTGCTTAATTTATTTTTTGGAGGGAAAATGTATTACACATATATAATAACTTGTAAAGATGAAACTTATTACATTGGATATACTAGCGATATGAAAAGAAGAATTAATGAACATAAAATAGGAAAGAACTCTAAATATACTAGAGCAAGAGGATTTAAAAATTTAGAAATATACTGGAGTAGTAATTCACGTAGTGATGCAATGAAACTAGAATGTTTTTTGAAAAAGCTTACGAGGTTAAATAAAACTAAACTTATAAATAATCCTAGTTTACTATATGATAAATATAAAGTGGATGATAAAAAATATAGGGTAGAGGTGTTAGACGAATTATAATTTTAAAAATTGTTAAGTAGTAGTTTGTATAATTATAGGCTAAAATATGCTTTGCATATTAAAAGTGAATAAAATTTAAAATGAAATTAAAAATAAAATTTAAAAATAATATTGATTTTTGTATATGAAAATGTTATTTTAAATATGTAAACGTTTTACCGAAGAAAGCGGAAGAGGGGAGAGGAGTATTTGTGACAAATATAATAATAAACGCAGATGATTTTGGTTACTGTGAAGGTGTGAATCAGGGTATTATTTCAGCATATAAAAATGGAGTTGTAACTTCTTGTAGTATAATGGCGGGCATGCCTGGTTTTAATCAAGCTGTGAAGCTTTTAAATGAAAACAAAGGACTTGGTTGTGGAGTTCATATGACTTTGAGTTGTTATAAACCGGTTTTAGATACACATAAAACTTTGGTAGATGAAAGTGGATACTTCTTTAGAAGAATAACAAAAGAAAAGGCTATGGAATTTGATTTAGATGAGGTATACCTAGAACTTTGCGCACAAATAGATAAAGCTATAGGTGCTGGAGTTAAAATAAGTCATCTCGATAGTCATCATCATATACATACACTTGAAGAATTTAGACCAGTAATTGAAAAAATATTAGAAAAATATAAGTTGCCTATAAGAGGTGGATTTGAATATGAAATTAGCTATGATAAAGTAGTTCCACTTATAGATAGTTTTTATGGGGATAATATAAGTGGTGATTATTTTAATAATAACATTGACGATATAAAAAGATTTAAAGTTGTGGATATAATGAGCCACCCTGCATTTGTAGATTCTTTTTTATCAAAATCAACTTCATATTCTATACAACGAACATTAGAACATGAAATATTAACTTCATTTGAACTAAAACAGTTTTTTGAAGATAATAATATAAACTTAATTAATTATAACAATATAGGGGAAAGTGAAGGTATTTAATTATGAATGAAAAGATTTTTGAAATATCATTTGGAATAATAGGTCATGCGGGAGATGCTAAAAGTACAGCATATGAAGCGTTAGGTGAAGCTAAATTAGGCAATTTTGAAAAGGCAAGAGAATTATTAAAAGAAGCTAATGAAACATTAACTAAGGCTCATAGATTCCAAACTGAGTTAATTCAAGCAGAGGCTAGCGGAGAAAAAACTGAAATGGGAGTTGTATTAGTTCACTCTCAAGACCATTTAATGACAACTATGAATTTTTTACAATTAGCTAAAGAATTTGTTGATATGTATGAATTTATATATAGTAAATTAGAAAAAAAATAAAAAATAAAAGCGCTTATTTAAAAGCGCTTTTATTTTTTATTATTTTTTACTAGATGGAGCTATTTTTTTCTTATTAGGTTTGTAAGGTACAGGGTTAACCTTATTAGGAACTTCTACGGATTCACCCTTAGGGCCTTGGGGACCAACATCACCTTTATCACCCTTAGGGCCTTGGGGACCAACATCACCTTTATCACCCTTAGGGCCTTGAGGGCCAGCAGTACCAGTGTCACCCTTAGGACCTTTGGAACCAGCAGCACCAGTGTCACCCTTAGGACCTTGAGGACCAGCAGCACCAGTGTCACCCTTAGGGCCTTGAGGACCAGCAGCACCGGTATCACCCTTAGGACCTTGAGGACCAGCAGCACCAGTGTCACCTTTAGGACCTTGAGGACCAACATCACCTTTATCACCTTTAGGACCTTGAGAGCTAGGTAATGTTAATATTTCAGACTTATTTATATTACACAATGGATTAACATATACTTCTTTACCAAAATCAACATAGTCAATAGCTGATAATTTTATACATATAGGACCTTTTCCTGAAGATGTAGTTCCATATATACTACATGGAGTAATTTTTTTTACTTTTAACCTTAAAATGCAATCGCTATTAGAAAGTTTAAAACCAAGTATTCTACCTACGCATCCAACCAAATTTTTATATAAATCTAAATCACAAGCATAATAAAAAAACATTTGGCTCTCATTACAATTTAAAGAGCTGCTTTGGCAAGTGTTACAATTATAGTTTTTGTCTGGATAATTGTCACAATCAAAAGTTTCAAGTTCAAATAAATTTGAGGAACTTTTGTTTAAGTTACAGCTGTCACATTCACAGTATTCTGATGTACATTTTTTTTGTTTACAAAAGTTGTAGTCACATTTTTTTTGCATAAAAACACCTCATATATTTTAATTAATAGGCATATCCTATCATTATATCTATATGCAATAGGCGTAAGGTTTGAAACTAATTGAAAAAATATAAATTAATAAAGAAATTTTTTTTACATAAATGCAAAATACGCTATAATATATATATAACCCTAGTAATTAAGACAAAAATAGAAAAAACCCTTGAAAAATAAACTAAAAATAAGAAATAAAATGTAAAATAAAAATTAATTGTAAAATTTTTTAAAAAAATACAATTTACTATTTCCTTTTTTAAAAGTCTATTGTAAAATATACTTAAAGAAAACGTTAACAACAACAAAAGACCTTAGTAAGGTGGTGAAAATATGAATTATCAAGATAAAATACTAAAGGTTATAATTCATGCAGGAAATGCTAAATCTCATATATATGAAGCTTTACATTGTGCTAAAAAAGGCGACTTTAAAAAGTGTGACGAATATATGGAAAGTGCAAATGAAGAAATTTTAGAAGCTCAAAAAATTCAAACTAGCTTAATAAATAAAGATGCTGAGGGGAAGAATGTCGAAATAAGCATGCTTTTAATTCACTCACAAGATCATTTGATGACATGTCTAAGTGAGAGAAATTTAGTGAAAGAAATTATAGACTTAAGAAAAGAGCTTAAATTAAATAAGTAATTACAATATTAAAATAAAAATATACTAGACTTTTAGGAGGAAATTAAAATGAATAAAAAAATATACTTATTTTGTAGTGCAGGGATGTCAACAAGTTTATTAGCAAGTAAAATGCAAAATGTTGCAAATCAACATAATTTACCAATAGAAGTAGAGGCATTTCCGTATGCTGATATAGACAAAATAGTGGAACAAAAAAATCCAGACTGCATACTACTTGGGCCTCAAGTTAAATTTATGCTAAAAGAAGTTCAAGAAAAATTTGATGCAAAAACTCCAGTAGATGTTATAAATAGTCTTGATTATGGAGCTATGAATGGAGAAAAAGTTTTAAAGACAGCTATAAAAATGATAAAAGCTCGCCAAGCTAAATAATTATAGCATAAATTCAAGGGAATATAAGTGGGTTAAAAATAAAGTAAATATATTAAAATTAGAAGTTTTAGTCTAAAAGTAAAAGCCTTGGGAAACCAAGGCTTTTATTAAAAATATGGAGGGATTAATAATGTGGGGGATAATAGCTACTTGGAGAATGGCAATTGAGGGAATTGATGAAAGTGCACAACAGTTAAGCAAAGGAATGGATGCAGGAGATACAATCGAACATGCTATAAAAATAGTAGAAGACTACCCATTTTATAAGTCAGTAGGATATGGTGGTCTTCCAAATGAAAATTGTGAAGTAGAGTTAGATGCAGCATATATGGATGGAAATACATTATCTATTGGAGCTATTGCTGGAATAAAAAATTTTTCAAATCCTATATCAATAGCTAGAAAGCTAAGCAGTGAAAAAGTTAACTGCTTTTTAATAGGAGTAGGAGCAGAAGAATATGCTCACAAAAATGGATTTGAAAGAAAAGATATGTTAAGTGAAAGAGCTAAAAAACATTACAGCAAAAGAAAAAGAGAAATACTAGAAAAAGGATTAAGTCCATATACAGGTCATGATACAGTTGGAATGGTATCATTAGATTGTAATGGTAAAATGTGTGCAGGTACATCAACTAGTGGATTATTTATGAAAAAAAATGGAAGAGTAGGAGATTCTCCATTATCTGGGTCTGGGTTTTACGTAGATAGTGAAATCGGAGGAGCCACTGCTACAGGATTAGGAGAAGACCTTATGAAAGGCTGTATATCATATGAAATAGTTAGGCTTATGAAAAGTGGATTAAGTCCACAAGAAGCTTGTGATAAAGCTATTTGTGAACTGGACACAAAGCTTTTAAATAGACGAGGCAAAGCTGGAGACTTATCAGTAGTTGCCATGAATAATAAAGGTGAATGGGGAGTTGCAACGAATATAGATATCTTTAGTTTTTCTATTGCAACTCAAAACCATAAACCTACAGTATATCTAAGTAGTCGTATCAACGGGAAAAGTATTCACAAAGTAGCATCAAAAGAATGGTTAGATGCATACTCTTTAAGAATAAAAGCACCTATAGAATAAATAAGAATTGAGGAATTTTATGAATATCATGGATGATAAAATAAAAGAACTAAAAAGAGACTTGATAAATGATATTATAGAGAGTGAGAAAAATCCTTTTGAAAAAGAACTAGAGGTGGTATTAGAAAAAATATTGGAAATTGCTAAAAAGTTAGGATTTAAAACTGAAAATATTGATGGAGATGTTGGATATGCTGAATATGGAATGGGAGATGAGTACATATTTGTAATAGCTGTATTGAAGAATAAACACTCCATAATGAGTTTATTATATGCACTAAAAACTATAGAAAAATATAAAATTAAATTGAAAAGAAAAATTAGGATAATATTTGCAACTAATGATGAATCTGGAATTAAGAATATTAAATGTTATTTGAAAAAAGATAAATCGACTATAGATATATTTGAATCAGATTGTAAATACTCTGTAGTATATTTAGAAGAAGAAATTGATAAATTTACTATACAAAATTACTTAGACATAACAAATATAAGAATTCACCAAGATATAGAAATAGACAAAAACATCAAATACTGCTGTATTGAAGTTCCTAAGGAATATATATATGAGGATATAATATGTTATTTAGAAAATAAGGCAAATTCTGAAGAAGGGATTATAAGTACATATAAAAATATAAATATTAAAATAAATGAAACACATGTAATTATAACATCTTTCATGAATAGTGATATTGCTAAAACTGGTATATATGGAAATAATGTTTTAATCAATTTAATAAACTATTTAGTAGAAGAAAATTTTATAGAACATCAAAGACTAAGTAACTATTTTTTATTAATAAATAAATATTTTTATGAAAAAAAAGAACTATTTGCTAGTGAAAATTCAAAAAAACAGTTAAATTTAGATAACTTAAATTTTGAAAAAGGAAGAATAACTATTGAACTTGATGTTGATAATACTGTAAAAAATGAAATGAATTATAGTAGTGATGAATCTATTATTGTAGATGAGATTATATTAAACGCTAAAATATTTGCAGATATAATTTGTGAATTAGATAAGGAGGAGCAATGTTAGAAATTATAGCTATGAGCGTAGAAGATGCTATAAGTATTGAAGAATGTGGAGCAGATAGAATTGAACTTGTAAGTGCCCTTACAGAAGGTGGGCTTACACCAAGTTTTGGATTAATAGATGAAGTTATAAAAAGTGTAAATATACCAGTAAATGTTATGATAAGACATCATGCAAAAAGCTTTATGTATAGTGAGTCAGATATAAGTATAATGCTAAAAGACATAGAAAAAGTAAAAGAACTAGGCGCTAATGGGATAGTTATAGGAATGTTGGATAAAGAAAATAATATAGAAGAAAATCAGCTAAAAACTATAATAAGTGCTTCTAAAGGATTGGAAATTACATTTCATAGAGCAATAGATGAAACAAATTTACTTAATTCTATAGATGTGATAAATAGATATAATGAAATTACAAATATCTTAACATCTGGAGGTAAAGGAAAGGTAATAGATAATACTGATTATATAAATACTTTAAAAAATAAATCTAAGCATGCAAAGGTATTATTAGGAGGCGGCTTAAATTTTGAAAATATAGAGCAAATAAAAAAGCTAACAAATAATAAAGATTTCCACTTTGGAACAGCGGTTAGAGTGGATAAAAACCCATTTGGAGAAATTGATAAAGTAAAATTAAAAAAATTAGTGAACATTATTAATGATTAAAAGTTAAAAGTATCAATTATATTTAAATATAATTGATACTTTTTTGTTGTTGACTAATTGACAAAAAATGCGAAATATTATAAAAAAATGTATAAAATATGTTAGAATATATCCGTATAAACAATGTGAGATAGCAAAATGTTAATTATAGAGGAGACGAAAAATTGAGTAGAAGAAATAGTAAACTTATAAAGTATATTGTAACATTCGGAATAATATCAGCAACAACAGCAGTTGGAAGTATAGTTCCTGTAAGTGCTAATGAAAATGTAGAAGCTGAGTTTTCAGCGGTTATGGATAAATACAAAAATGAAGAAGTTGTAGTAGATGATGGGGTATCTTTAAGAAAAGGAGAGACTCTAAATTTATCAAAAAATCCTAATTGGGAAATGTCAGATAATGATACAGTTAAAATAAGCGAAGATGGAATTGTAACACCTGTAAATTCAGGGACTGTATTTTTAAGCCAAAAGATAGATGACAAGGTACATATATTAGAAGTATACGTTCCTCAAAATAAGATAAGAGCATATAGCTTTGCTGCTATGCCAAAAGTAGATAGAGATCACTATAAAGTTTTTGTTGATCCAGGACATGGTGGAGAAGATAGTGGAGCAGTTGGATATGGAAACTATGAAGATGAACTAAATTTACAAGTTGCAAATAAAGTTAGACAAAAACTTGAAGCTAAAGGTATAGAAGTAAAAATGAGTAGAACTAGTGATGAATTTATATCTTTAGGTGATAGAGCTAAGATGGCAAACAGCTATGCTCCTGATGTATTTGTTTCAATTCATCAAAACTCTGCAGATGCAACTAGTGCAAACGGTATAGAGACATATTATCATAATAATAAAAGTGATCACAAACCATATGCTCAAGATGTTCAAACTAAGGCAATAGGGGAGACAAATGCTAGAAATAGAGGAGTTAAAAGTGCAAACTTCGCTGTTTTAAGAGAAACTAATATGCCTGCAGCTTTATTTGAGAGTGGGTTTATAACTAATCAAAATGAATCTGCAAATTTAGCAAGTTCATCATATCAAGATAAATTAGCTACGGGAATTGCAAATGGAGTAGAAAAATACTTGAAAGAAAATATAGAAATAAATGGCAGTGAAGAAAAACCTGTAGATCCAGAACAACCATCTACAACAAAAACAGGAGTAGTAACAGCAACTTCATTAAATGTAAGAAGTGGATATGGATCAAGCTATTCAAAAATAGGAACACTATCAAATGGAGCAAAAGTAGAGATAGTAGAAAGTAAAGATGGATGGCATAAGATAAAATATAATGGAGGATACGGATACGTATCAGGAGATTATATAAAAGTAGATGAAGATGTAAAACCTCCAGTTGTAACTAAGACAGGAATAGTAACAGCAAGTACATTAAATGTAAGAAGTGGTTACGGATCAAGCTATTCAAAAATAGGAACACTATCAAATGGAGCAAAAGTAGAGATAGTAGAAAGTAAAGATGGATGGCATAAGATAAAATATAATGGAGGATACGGATACGTATCAGGAGATTATATAAAAGTTGATGGAGATACAACTCCACCTCCAAACCCAGGAGAAACAGTTAAAAATACAGGAGTAGTAACAGCAACTTCATTAAATGTAAGAAGTGGATATGGATCAAGCTATTCAAAAATAGGAACATTATCAAATGGAGCAAAAGTAGAGATAGTAG
>NZ_JAWDJM010000137.1:0-6685 GCF_032465715.1 Paraclostridium sp. MRS3W1
ATATATTTACTTCTTAAAATTAGGTTCTATTTTTCCTGACATAGATTGCCCACAATCTTATATAGGAAAAAAGTTTAATATTTTGTCTAAAGTAATTAACAATAAGTTTCACCACAGAGGATTTACTCACAGTGCCTTATTTATATACTTTTTAATTTTTTTATCATTATTAATAAATATTTTATTTAAATTATTCTATCCTTATATCTTTGTATTTTTAGATGTATATATATTTATAATATTTTATGGTTTTATATTAGGTTGCATATCTCATATACTTTTGGATATGTTCAACTCTAGTGGAGTTTGTCTTTTTTATCCATCTTGTAAAAAATACAGGTTACCTTTAGCGCCTGTAATAAAGGTCGGTTCTAATGCTGAGATTTCGCTTAACTCTTTTTTGAGTTTACTTACAAATATTTTAATTGTAATGTATATTTTTAATTTAATTAAATATTTAGCATAAAAAAACCCTTATAATAGTTTTTTTAAACATATATTTCTATTGTTTAAATAAATCTTATTATAAGGGCTATTTTTTATAAGATACATGCCTTTTCTGAATATGCCTTTTCTAATTGTTGTACTATACCTCCATTATTACTAGCTATATCTCTATAACTAAACAATATATTTCCTTTAACCTCTGGATACTCTCTATTTATAGCAATTTGTTTATCTAGCTCTTTAGCTGTTTCTGCTTTATTTATACTTTGTGCAATATATAATTTTACATTTGTACCTTCCACTACGTTTGACCACCATCTTACTAGTGTTTCATACGGATTTTTTTTGTCGTTAGTTGCCCAATATATTTGTGGTGCTATGAAATCTACAGTTCCTTCTTGTATCCAAGTTAAAGGATCTGAATATAAAGCATAATAACCTTCTTGTGCATTTGTATTAGATCCATTTATGTCACTACTCTTATTTTTCCATACTGGGAAAGGACTTATTCCAAACTGAACTTTTGGATTCGTAGCTTTTATAACTTTATATATAGTTTTTATTAAATAATTTATAGCTGATCTTCTGTAATCTCCAACATTTACACATTCCCAGCATCCACATTTACATATCCATTTACACTCACATTTTGGCATAGGATAACCTTCTGGATAGAAATATTCATCAAATATTATTCCGTCTACATCATAATTAGAAACTATTTCAAAAACTGTAGTTGCTAAATAGTTTATTACCTCTCTATCTTCAGGATTGTATGAAAGTGCATCTTTAAATTCCAAAACCCAGTCAGGATTTAATTTTGCTGGATTATTATCTGCTAATACACTTAAATCAGTTCCTTTAGTAGTTACTCTATATGGATTTAGCCATCCATAAAACTTCATATTTCTTTTATGTGTTTCATCTAACATAAATTGAAGTGGGTCATACCCTGGATCTTTTCCTTGTGTTCCTGTAAGATATGATGACCATGGATTGATTTTTGATTTGTAAAAAGCATCTGATGTAGGTCTAATTTGAACCATAACTACATTAAAATTTAGACTTTGCAATTTATCTAATAACTGTATGAATTCTTTCTTTTGTGCTTCAGCATCATTTTTTGTCTTGGGCCAATCTATATCATATACTGTTGCTACCCATACACCCCTAAACTCATATAGTTTGCAGTCTACCCTCATGAAACACTCCCCCTAAAATAAATTTTGTGCATTTAAATTACACTGACACTTTTTATTATATGTATTTCGGTAGAATTTTGTTAAACACTATTTTTAAAAGTATGTGTTATTTTAAACTTCAGCTAAAAAGCTAGTTCAAAATAAATAAATTTATTTCAACTAGCCTTTTATACTTATATATTTATCTCTCTCTTTAAATACTGTCTTCCACGTTGGTCTATTGCTACTAATTCCCAACCTTCTTGCCCGTATTTATTTAGTTCATCTTCTATATCTAATCCTTCAAGTGTTAATACTTGATATTCAAATTTTTTCATATTTACTCTCCAATTATTATTATTTTATTAACTTAAATACTATGCTTCGTTTTATATCTATAGCTTTTTTAGGACATAGTTCATGGCAGCAAAAACATCTTATACATTTACTTAAATCTATTTTTATTTTTGAATCTAAACTTATAACCTTTGCTGGACATGCCTCTATACATTTTTTACATTTCACGCACTTATTGTAAGAAACAACTGGCTTTGGAGTTAATAATTTCGTAAGAGGTTCATGTATAAACTTAGGTAAAGTCGATGATAATAACCTAAAATCTTTGCTTGTTTTTGGTATTTTAAAATCCTTTACAACAAATTGACTTATATCATCACCTATTGCTTTAACATCGCTTAAATCGTTCTTTATGTATCCTCTTTTTATACTTCCTCTTACAGTTGGAACCTTGTTTATATCTAAATTTATAAGTTTGCAAGCTATTGAATCTAACGCATATGGACTTGTTGATACTAAAGTTGTTCCAATATGTCTCGGACTTCCTGCAGAAGGTCCTTCTCCTTCCATGCCAACAATTCCATCCATAATAGTTAGTGTTGGATTTACATATGAGCATATATCTAATAATACATCTTCACAAAATATTTCTTCACTTGGAAATCTATAATGTATTTCTGCTTTTTTTAATCCCGCAATAGATCCATATAGATTTTTAACTCCTCCAGTAAATGTAGCCATACCATGAGTCTTTAATTTACATATATTAATTATATGATCAACTTCTTTTATTGGAGTTATTATATCCATAAATCTTAATGCTTTAGAGCTTTCATTTTCTACTTTTACTTCACTCACATCATAGTTTAGAGTTACACCTAATTCATCCGCTATATCTTTCATTCCAGTTGATTTGTATATACCTTTTAAAGCTGATGTAGTATACGGGCCTCCTGGACTATCAGCAATTACTATCTCACAATTTAATTTAAGAAGCATTTCGCATACAACTTTAACTACTGTTGGATGTGTTGTTGTAGCTTCTTCTGGTATCTTTTTCATAAGCAAATTTGGTTTTATTAATACTTTGCTATTTGGATTTATATATTTTTCTATTCCGCCAATATCTTCTAAGTTTTTCTCTATTGATTTTTTTATATTTTCATAGTTATAATCATCACATTTCCTTATTGATACAAATTTCATAATAATCCCCTCTTTTAACCATTTAAATTACATTCTTTTTTTATTTTAGCATAAAAAAATTTGGTACGTTTATATTTAAAGTTATATGGCGTTACAATTTTGTCACTCAAAATTTAAAATTACACAAAAAGTACTACCTAAGTTTTAGGTAGTACTTTTTAATTTTATTTCATTAAACTATTTTACAGATATATTTATATTTATATTTTCATTTTCTTCATCAACTACTATAGTGCATCCGTTATATATTTCTCCTGCTATTAACTTTTTAGCTATCATAGTTTCTAGTACATTACTTATATATCTTTTTAATGGTCTAGCTCCGTAAATTGGATCATATCCTTCTTTAACCATTATGTCTTTTGCTCTTTCTGTAACTTCAATTTCTATGCTCTTATCTTGTAATCTATTTCTTAAAGATTTCATAAAGATGTCTATAATTTGTTTTATTCCTTCTTTATCTAATGGTTTAAACATTATAATATCATCAACTCTATTTAAGAATTCTGGCTTAAATCTTCTCTTCATTTCGTTCATAACTAATTCTTTAGCTTCATCATTAATATCTTCTCCAGCTTCTAATAAATATGAGCTACCTATATTTGAAGTCATTATTATGATAGTATTTTTAAAATCTACTGTTTTGCCTTTATTGTCAGTAAGTCTTCCATCATCTAATATTTGAAGGAATAAGTTAAATACATCTTCATGTGCTTTCTCTATCTCATCAAATAATAATACAGAATATGGATTTCTTCTTACAGCTTCTGTTAATTGTCCACCTTCCTCATATCCTACATATCCTGGAGGAGGCCCTATAAGTCTTGATACTGCATGTTTTTCCATGTATTCTGACATATCAATTCTTATAATATTGTCTTCACTATCAAATAGGTTGTTAGCTAGAGTTTTAGCAAGCTCTGTTTTACCTACCCCCGTAGGTCCTAAGAATATAAATGAACCTATTGGCTTATTCTCATCTTTAAGTCCTGCACGAGCACGTATTACCGCATTACTTACAGCAGTTACAGCTTCGTCTTGTCCAATTACTCTTTTGTGTAGTTCATCTTCTAACTTTAATAGTTTTTCTCTTTCTCCCTCTACAAGTTTAGTAACTGGTATACCTGTCCACTTAGCAACTATTTGAGAAATTTCATTTTCTGTTACTTCTTCTTTTAATAAAGCATTTTCATAGCTTTCTTGCATTTTTTCTTCATGTGCCTTTATTTGTTCTTCTAATTTAGGTATTACTCCATATTTTAGTTCTGCTGCTTTGTTAAAGTCATACTCTCTCTCATACTTTTCAACATTTCCTTTAGCTTCATCAAGCTGTGCTTTTAAATTTCTTATTTCTAATATTTGACTTTTCTCTTTTTCATACTTAGCAGTCATTTCGTCGTTTTTAGATTTTAATTCAGCTAATTCTTTTCCTAGCTTTTCAAGTCTTTCTTTACTTTTCTCATCATTTTCTTTTAACAACGCTTCTCTTTCTGTTTCTAATGTTAATAACTTTCTTCTCACTGTATCAAGCTCTGTTGGAAGAGAATCTATCTCACTTCTAATCATAGCTCCAGCTTCGTCTATTAAATCTATAGCTTTATCTGGTAAAAATCTATCTTGTATATATCTATCCGATAATTTTGCAGCTGCAACTATAGCATTATCATGTATTCTTATTCCATGATGAATTTCAAATCTTTCTTTAAGTCCACGAAGTATTGAAATTGTATCATTAACACTAGGTTCTTCAGCCATAACTGGTTGGAAACGTCTTTCAAGAGCCTTGTCTTTTTCAATATATTGTCTATACTCATCAAAAGTAGTTGCTCCTATACAGTTTAGTTCTCCACGAGCTAACATAGGTTTTATTAAATTTCCTGCATCCATTGCTCCATCAGTTTTTCCAGCTCCAACTATTGTGTGTATCTCATCTATAAATAAAATTATCTTACCTTCTGCACCTTGAACCTCTTTAAGAACTGCTTTTAATCTTTCTTCAAACTCACCTCTATATTTAGCTCCTGCAATTAAAGATCCCATATCTAATGAGAATATTACTTTATCTTTTAATCCTTCAGGGACATCGCCTCTAACTATTCTTTCAGCTAGTCCTTCTACTATGGCTGTTTTACCAACTCCTGGCTCTCCTATTAATACAGGATTGTTTTTAGTTCTTCTTGATAATATTCTTATAACTCTTCTTATTTCTTCATCTCTTCCTATTACAGGATCTAACTTGTTTTTCTTAGCTAATTCTACTAAGTTTGTAGCATATCTAGCTAATGCTTCATAAGTTCCTTCTGGATCTTGACTTTCTACTCTTTGATTTCCTCTAACTTTTGATAGTACATTTAAAAAATCATTCTTATTTATATTGTATTGCTTTAATATCTTACCTATATTTGTTTTTGATTCAACTTCCATTATTGCAATCATGACATGTTCTACACTTATATATGCATCTTTAAATTCTTTAGATATTTCTTCTGCTTTAATTAAAATTTCATTTATCTTTCTTGTAGCTGTTACTCCTTGTGAATTTATCCCTTCACCATGTATTTGTGGTAATTTATTAAGTTCTGAATTTATACTGTTATTAAATGCATCAACAGACACGTTCATCTTTTCTAGTATATTTGGAATAAGACCATCTTCTTGGTTTACAAGTGCACTTAATAGATGTATTGCATCCACTTGTTGGTTGTGATTTTTTACCGCTATATTAAAAGCTTCATTTAAGCCTTTTTGTACTCTTACTGTCATTTTTTCTATATTCATATACACAATACCTCCGTTATCTATAATATATATTAATTATTTATAAGTAATAATTTCTAAAGTAATTTTATTATCACTCTATTAAGTTGAGTGCTAATAAGTTGTTATTAATATAATATATTTATGATTTAACTTTGTCAATATATTTTTTATTTTTATGTTCTTATACAAAATAAAGCTATATCTTAATATTAAGATATAGCTTTAAACTTATATAGCTTCTTATTTTTCTCTTCTAATTCAATTCTATCAATTCATTTATTGAGCCTTTAATTTTCTGATATACATCAGACCCCCATTTAACTATGCTATTATTTTCATTGAATCCAAAACCATTCGAATTTTTTTCAAATATATCAATATTATCTTTAATTTTATTTGGAATTGCTTTAATTTTTTCTATCTCGCCTTCTCTGAAATCTTTATCGCCTATAAAGTCTTTTGTAAATCCAATTACATCAGAAGTAATATTTTCAACTGTTGAAGCTGCATTTTCTAGTATACTCGAGATAGAATATTCTTTATTAGAATCTGATTTTTGAAAAAGGTTAAAAGCGCCTAATGACTCACATCCTGTGGCACTGAAAATAACAATTGATAAAGTTAATACTATAGCTAATTTTTTATATATCTTAATATTCATTTAATCATCTCCTTAGTTAGTTTATAAATACATTTTAATATTTAATTCTTAAACTAATCTTTCCTTAATCTTAAATAATTCTTAAAATTTATTTCCCAAAATTTTCAAACTAAAAAGGGATATGTGTTAATAC
>NZ_JAWDJM010000138.1:0-2050 GCF_032465715.1 Paraclostridium sp. MRS3W1
AAACCAGTGACTCCGAAAGGGGCCGTGGGTTCGAATCCCACCCTCTCCGCCAAATGCCCAGATAGCTCAGTCGGTAGAGCAGGGGACTGAAAATCCCCGTGTCGGTGGTTCGATTCCGCCTCTGGGCACCAAAATATGTGGCGGTATAGCTTAGTTGGCTAGAGCGTTCGGTTCATACCCGAAAGGTCACAGGTTCGACTCCTGTTACCGCTACCAATACAAAGTGGACCTTTAGCTCAGTTGGTTAGAGCGCCCGGCTCATAACCGGTAGGTCCGGGGTTCGAGTCCCTGAAGGTCCACCACTTTTATCATTTTAAGAATTACTTCGAGGTGTAGCGCAGTTTGGTAGCGCACGTGGTTTGGGACCATGGGGCCGGGGGTTCGAGTCCCTTCACCTCGACCAATTATGGTGGGTATAGCTCAGTTGGTTAGAGCGCCAGATTGTGGCTCTGGAGGTCGTGAGTTCGACTCTCATTATCCACCCCATAAAAGTTGATCCATTAGCTCAGTCGGTAGAGCACCTGACTTTTAATCAGGGTGTCCCGCGTTCGAGTCGCGGATGGATCACCATTTTTTTATATATTGAAAAATGGCGACATAGCCAAGTGGTAAGGCAGTGGACTGCAACTCCTTGATCCCCAGTTCGAATCTGGGTGTCGCCTCCAATATAATAATGCGCCTATAGCTCAACTGGATAGAGTGTCTGACTACGAATCAGAAGGTTAGGGGTTCGAGTCCCTTTGGGCGCACCATAAATAAATATCCGGGATTATAGCTCAGCTGGGAGAGCACCTGCCTTACAAGCAGGGGGTCACAGGTTCGAGCCCTGTTAATCCCACCAGTGTAAAACATCTAATTTGAATAAATTAGATGTTTTTTTATTGTTAATTTTAGGAAAGCTTTATCTATTGTCAAAATAGGATTAAAGATGTAATATATACATTAAAAAGACATAGATAGGTATATCTAAAGTTATTTTTGGCAAGATTCTAGGTAGATAATAAATTTATTGGAGGAATTTTTATGCCTAGAAAAAAAACTTTAAAATATGATATAGAGAATAAAAAAATTATAAAAGAAATAAAGGCAGCACAATTAGAAATTAAACATGCTGAGAATTTTTTTCAATTTGTAAGTGACCCGGAGTTAGTTGATGTAGCTATATACGATTTAGAAGCTAAAAAATCAAAATACTCATATTTAATAAGGGTTGCAAAAGAAAAAGGAATTAAAAATTCTTTAGAAGAGTGTTTAATTGAATCATTGGCTAAATAATTAACACAGGATGAGGAGAATTATATATGTACATATTATTCGGTAATGAAATTGTAGATAGTGAAGAAATTAAATCATTAATAGAGAATGAAAGTCCATTTAGAGTAGATAAAGATTTAAGCAAAGGATCTAAAAGAGAAGATACTATTGCATTCCAAATTAGTGTAGATATTGAAGAGTTAAATGAAATAATAAAAGAAGAATATGAATTAAGTGAAATGGAAACAGAAGATTTATTTGATGAATATATGACTTTAGCAGATGAAATTGGTGTAGATTTAGAAGAATTAATGCCAGAAGGTGCTATTCTTAATGTTAGATCATATAAGTGGGATAATTCAGAAGATAGAATAAAAGCTGTTGTAGCAATAACTCATGAAGAAGTTGGAGAAATGAAACTAAGAGATATAACTAAAAGATTATTAAGTCAAGTTGATTAATTTAAAAATTTAATAATTAAAGTGGTCTATTATTTTAAATGACTACTTTAATTATAATATTATGTTATTTTTATTTAGATAATGTAATATTAATAAAACTGTATAATGTGTAAATTTCAACATAAAACTCAAAAAAAATAAAAAAATAAAATTAAATTTTAAAAAAGTATTGACGATGTTAAATTAAGGTGGTATAGTATTACTTGTCCTTAAGAAAAGGGCAAAACAAAAATGAACTTTGAAAATTAAACAGTAGGTTAATTATAAAAATTCTTTTTTAAAGAATTAAACACAAACAACCAAGCCAGATATTCAGATAATGATTAGCTGAGCGA
>NZ_JAWDJM010000139.1:0-4290 GCF_032465715.1 Paraclostridium sp. MRS3W1
GTTTTCCTCCTAATTTATAAATATTTATTTACTTTCAAATTTATATCCTATTCCTCTTATAGTCTTTATATATTTTGGATCTTTACTAGTATCTTCAATTTTATCTCTTATTTTACTTATTTGAACCATTATAGCATTATCTTCTGCTATATAAACTTCATCCCACACAGATTCAAATAAATTTTTTTTTGTAAAAACTTTATTTGGATTTTTCATAAATAGTTCAACTATTTTTAATTCTGTTGATGTAAGCGGTATTTCTTTATTATTTTTTGTTAGCTTGAAAGCTTCTAAATCTAATTTTAAATCTCCAACTTGTATTAATTTTTCTTCAATTTCAGGTAAATTTGAATATCCATACACCCTTCTTATTTGTGCATTAACTCTAGCAACTAATTCTAAAGGATCAAATGGCTTTGTAACATAATCGTCTGCTCCCATATCTAAAGCTAATATTTTATCGTATCCTTCAACTTTTGCTGAAATAACTATTATTGGTATATTTAACTTACTTCTTATATTTTGAATTAATGAATATCCATTTAAATTCGGCATCATTATATCAACAATAGCTAAATTAATATCATTTTTATCTATAATGTTAATAGCCTCGATTCCATCATAGGCCTTAAATATTTTATAATTAGAACTTCTAAAGTAAAGTTCTATTAACTCTACTATTTCTTTTTCATCATCTACGACTAAAATATTATGCATTATAATCCTCCTTTAATATTACTAGACTTATCTATTTATATTTAAATTATCTTATTTCCTTATTTTTAAAAATGTAACTTGAAACTACCATTCCTACTAACAAATAAACTAAACTTATTATAATATTATTAACAATATGATTATTTATATCTGCTATATTTTTTAATATATAAGTTATGCTGTATGGATTCAATTTTGTAAAATATGAACATAGTATATCAAATCCAACTATTATGAAAATACCAAATGATATTGTATGTCTTGAACTTTTTATTAAAAGTCCTGGTATAAATAAAATTGAAATCAACCCTACTATAGGTATTAATGTAACTAAATATTTATAAATTACATCACTAATTAATCCTAACTCTGGAATTTGAGTCAATATTGAAGTTACTATAATACTTATTATGATTTGAGTTACTATAGTAATCAACACATTTATGCATATAAATACTAACTTGCCTATTAAGACTTCCGTCCTACTTATAGGATTTATAAGATATATTTTCATTCCTCCATTAGAAAATTCTTCAGTTATTACTTTGGAAATTAAAATTATAATAAATGGAGGTATTATCTTTAATGTTGATTGAACAAACATTGACATTATTTGTGATTCACTTAAAACTTCAGCCCCTGATATTTTAGTAGTTACAAAATACGCAAGTGCTATAGATGCTAGTATTAAAATATTTGCTAACAGCAAAGCACTCTTTTTATTAGTTATAAATTCATTTTTTATTATACTATTCATAATTAATTACCTCCTGTAACTTCTATAAATATGTCTTCTAAAGAACTATTGCTTACTGATACTTCATATATTGGTATATTATTATTTACAAGTTCTTTTATTACTAAGGCTATACTAGATTCATTAGCTTGAACAATTATTCCATTTTTTTCTATCTTTTCTACCTTTACATAGTTTTTATTATTTAAAATCCTTGATGCTTCTCCTATGCTTGTAGTTTTTATAAAAAACAGATCTTTTTTAGTAGTTATACTTTTTATATCTGACTCTAGAATCTGCTTACCATTTTTTATAATTATAACTTTATTACAAATCATTTCTATTTCATGTAGAATATGTGAAGATATAATAATAGTTTTTTTATGTTTAGTTACTAATTCTTTTATTAATTGTCTCATTTCGATAACACCTTTTGGATCTAATCCATTTGTAGGTTCATCTAATAGTATTATTTTAGGATTTTTTATAAGTGCCATAGCAATACCTAGCCTTTGTTTCATTCCTAAAGAGTAATTTTTAACTTTTTCATTGCCTCTACCTCTAAGTCCTACTATTTCCAATGCTTCATCAATTTCATAACTACAAGAGTATGTATCACTAAAGTTTTTTACTATTTTTAAATTTTCATATGCCGTTAATTCAAGATACATTGCCGGACTTTCTATTATAGCTGCTACATTTTTTATAGCCTCTTTAAATTTTTTGTCTATATCATATCCATCAATATAAACTTTTCCTCCATCTTTATTAATTAAATTCAATATCATCTTCATTGTAGTACTTTTACCAGCTCCATTTGGCCCTAAAAATCCAAATATATCACCTTGATTTACAGTAAAGCTTAAATTATCTACAACTACCTTATTACCTCGTTTTTTAGTCAGGTTTTCAACTTTTAAAATTTCCTTCACACTTATCACCTCTTAATTTAATTTGATACTCTAATTTTAAAATTTTAACCTTTCTAAAACCTTTCTATATTATTTAATATTTTTAATTTTTATAATTAAAAAAACTAGCTTTTCAGCTAGTTTTATTTATTGCTCGTAATATTTAAACATTGTAGATTTTTTTTACTTTTAAGTTCATTCTTATATATATAACTAAATAATATAACTGCTATTAAATAAAATGCAACCGTAAAATAATAAGGAATTGTATAAGATATAGTTTCCATTAAAAATCCACCAATTGCAATTCCTATAGCTCTACTAATATTACTAGATAAGGCTATTAAGCTACTCATATTGGTTCTTTCACTTTCATGCACAATTTCCATAGATAAGTTTTGAATAAGCGGCATAGCCATATTCATAAGTCCGTTTCTCATAAAAAATGCAATAGTTATAATAAATATTCCTTGTGGAAAAGCAATTGATAGTAAAAATGGAATAGATAATAATTGACAAATTATAACTGATTTTACCTTTCCAAACTTGTTCGACATAAAAGGTATAATCATTCCTCCTATTATACATCCAAATTGCGATATTGAAAGTATAGTTCCAACTATATTATCTCCTATATCCATAGAATATTTTAAGTATACACTAAAAAATGGTACAATTATTCCAGCCCCTATTCCTATTAGGAATTGATATACCATGAAACTTACAATCTTTTTATTTAATATAGATGCATATCCTTTTAAACATTCTTTTAAATTTCTATGTTTTTCATACTCAGGTTCCTTCATAAAAAATATAGGAATCAAAGCTAAAATAGCCAATATAGAAGTTATTATAAATATATACTTTATAGATTCACTTGATGTAAAGTAATTATCTAGATAAGATGACATAACTCCACCTAAAAAAGAAGCCCCCATCATACCAATATTAGACATTATAAAATTCGTACTAAAAACTGATACTCGTTCCTCTTCAGATGTATTTTCAAGTATATACATACCTTCTGCTGTAGTTTTTATACTCATCCCAAAACCATTTATAATTGCCATAATTAATATTAAGTTTGAATTATTGAAAAAAACTATAAAAATAGAACCTATTGCTATACATATAAATCCTAGATTGAAACTTTTTTTCCTCCCTATCCTTTCAATTAAGTACGCACTAAAGATAGATCCTATTGCTATAGAAAATGTATTAATTGAAAGAACACTCCCTACAAACTGTTCTTTATAACCAATTTCTTTTAGATATATCCCCACAAACATATTAAAAATCCCCATAGCAAAAGAAGCTATAAGATTTATAGTAAGAAACAACTTTATATTCTCACTTAGTTTTATCTTACAACCATTTTTCATTATATCCCCTCTTCTCATAACCTTTTTGTCTTTTCAATATAAGTGTATTTCTTTTTTTGATTTTTTTCAATATTCTTTAAATAGTTTATTATAATAAAACGACTTGATTTAATTATATAATTAAATCAAGCCGTTTTATTGTTTTAATCTCGTATTGCATCTTTTATTTTTTTATTTAAAACTTCCCTATACTTACCACTTTTATATTTATATTCTTTAAACGAATCTACATTTCTACATATATCATTTATTACTTTTTTAGTTATATTGTTTATGCTATCTAAATTTTCCTCATATAAAATTTCTATAGAGTCTATTTCTATTAAAGTTTCCACAACTTCCATGTATATATCTTTTAATACATGTTTACTATCACTTTCAAAAGCTAATTCTAATTTTGCCTGATATTTTATAGGAACTACTTTTTCTTTTATAAATAAAATAAAGTTTTCAAAATCTTTTTTATTATTAAGTGGCTCTACTTCAAATAAAATTCTAAAGAATAAATTCCATATAAACTCACAATTTAATTTAGATATAATAA
>NZ_JAWDJM010000140.1:0-492 GCF_032465715.1 Paraclostridium sp. MRS3W1
ACACACGCCTTAGAAGGGCGTTGCTCTATCCAGCTGAGCTATGCACCCACATTATTTTATTTGGAGCGGGAAACGAGATTCGAACTCGCGACTTCAACCTTGGCAAGGTTGCGCTCTACCACTGAACTATTCCCGCATAGTACAATTGGTGCGGATGAAGGGAGTCGAACCCCCACGCCATAGGCGCCAGATCCTAAGTCTGGTGCGTCTGCCAATTCCGCCACATCCGCGCAAATTATTAAGTTGGTGGAGGATGGTGGATTCGAACCACCGAAATCGTCGATAACAGATTTACAGTCTGCCCCCTTTGGCCGCTCGGGAAATCCTCCACGTTGGAGCTAGTGATAGGAATCGAACCTACAACCTGCTGATTACAAGTCAGCTGCTCTACCGTTGAGCCACACTAGCATATTGGCGGGAATAACAGGACTCGAACCTGTGACCCATTGATTAACAGTCAATTGCTCTACCAACTGAGCCATATTCCCACGG
>NZ_JAWDJM010000141.1:0-26801 GCF_032465715.1 Paraclostridium sp. MRS3W1
GAATAGTATGGGTATATTTATAAAAATTAATTTAAAAGGGGGCTTATTTATGAATTATAAAAAACTTATATTAGATGGAAAGTCAGTAAGAGATTTTAAAGAGAAAGCTATAGAAGCAGAATATTTTAATGAAATAGAAAGTTACATAAAAAAATCTAAAAAATTATTACCTGAAGTAAATATAGAATTAAAAATATTTGATAGCAGGGAAACTTATGAAAAATTAAAAAATGTAGCTGGATATAATGGGCATATGATAAAAGCTCCTAGTTACGCTGTTATACTATCAGATGTTAAACAGGGATACATTGAAAATAGCGGATATATAGGAGAAAGATTAATCTTAAAAGCTAGGGATTTAGATATTGACTCATGTTGGGTAACTTTCAATGATAGTGATATTATAAAAGAAAAATTAGATATTTCATCAAATAAAGAGGTAACTGCGATTATAGCGTTAGGTTATGGAATTGATAAAACTATTAAAAATAAGAGTGGATCAGAAAGATTAGGAGTAGAAAAAATTGTATATATGGATAAATGGGGAACAAATACAAGTATAGATGAGCTAGAAGAAAGAGGACTTCTTGATGCATTTAGTTACGCTAGAATGGCACCATCAACTCTTAATAGACAACCATGGAGATTTATAATAGATGGTGGAAAAATTATACTAGCAGTTAAAAAAGATGATTTTACTAGCAATTACGAGAGAGGTATAGACGCTGGAATAGCTATGTTGTATTTCGGGTTAATAATAGACACAACTCTATTTGATTTAAAATGGAATTTAGATAAAATAGATAAAGATTATAATATACCTGAAGACTATGAAGTTATAGGATATTGTAGTATATAAAACTTTACATTTACTTATATAGAATTAAAAAACATACTGAATTTTATTCAGTATGTTTTTTTACGCTTAAGTAACACTACTTATACTTGAGTATTGATAAAAATGATTTAAAAATGTTATCCTAAAGTGTACGTATATAGATAAATTGAAATCTTCTATAAGACATAAGGGGGTATTATGATTAGGATAGCAATTTGTGAAGATGAAAAGGATCAACAAGAGTTACTAGAAGGGTATATTAATGAAGCGTTTAAAAGTCTTTCATTACAATATAAATTAGATATATTTAGTTCAGGAGAAGAACTACTTGAAAGTTACTCTAAAGATTTTGATATAGTTTTACTAGATATACAATTAGGGAAAATTAATGGGATGGATACAGCTAGAAAAATTAGGTTTTTAGATAATAAGGTGGAAATTATATTTATTACATCGTTGATAGAATATGCACTAGAAGGCTATGAGGTAAGAGCTTATAGGTATTTAGTAAAGCCAGTAAAATATGAAAACTTAAAAGATAGTATAAGAAATTGTATTAAAGAAGTAGAGATAAAAAATAAATATATTATAGTAAAGGAACATGTTAATCAAATTAAATTAGATATAAATGAAATAACTTATATAGAAGTTCAAAAAGAAAATATAACTATACATACCTCAACTAAAACTTATAAAACAAAGGGAACCATGAGCAACTTTGAGAAGGATATAGATTGTAGTAGATTTTTTAGATGTCACAAGAGTTTTTTAGTTAATTTAGATCACGTAAAATCTATAAAACAATATGTTGCCATACTTGAAGATAGTGAAGAAGTACCTGTAAGTAGATATAGATTTAAGGAAACTAAAGAGAAATTCTTTGAGTTGATAGAGGATAAATTATGTTAGATTTTTATTATGTTCTAGCTAGGATAAATATGGTTATATTTATAGTTTTATTTTTTATGTTGATGAATAAAAGAGGTTATGACTATAACATCAAAACTAATATTCGCTTTATATTAATTTTAATATTATTAATAGCTTTAATTAAAGATGGGATGCCTTTTGGAGTTGTTGTATTACAAATTTTAATAGTAATAATTTCAATTTTATCATTGATATGTAAAATTACTTATAAAATTGATATGAAAGAATCTATTATTAACTCTCTTATGTATAGTCTATCTTATATTTTGATAGAGTGTAGTATATATTGGATTTTACAGTGTTCACTTAAGTATGAAGCTATTCACATGATAATATTAGATATTGCAATAAACTTTATTATTATTTTTATAGGCATCTATTTTTTTGATAGACTACAAAAGATATATAATGATAAAAAGTATTATATATGTATTATTTTAACAATACCAGTTAATGTAGTTATAATTTTATTTTTAAATATATCAGATGAAAAAATAGGGGATTTATATTCAATAGTAGTAAAGAATAATATAGAATACACTCATCTTTTAGATACTATTGTAATTTCAGGTTTTATGCAAAGTACATTCCCCTATATTTTATTCATAATAAATATAATATTGATATCTATATTTATTAACTCTATAAAATCAGAAAAAGAAAAAGCAAAAAGAGAAATTGTAAACGAAAAATTAGATATGCAATATAAATACTATTTAATGGTTAAGGAATCACAAGAAAAAATGAAACAAGTATACCATGATATGAATAATCATATGGAAAACATAAGATTACTAAAAAATAGTAGTGAAGACGTAAATGAATATATTAACAATATCGAAGATGAAGTGAAAAATAATAAAAATATTTATAATACAGGAAATGCTTTATTAGATATTATATTATATGAAAAAAGTAAAGACTGTATAAAAAATAATATAGATTTTAATGTAGTTATAGATTTTAGTAAATGTGAATTCATAGATATGATTGACATAAGTAGCATATTTTCAAATTTAATCGATAATGCAATAGAAGCATGTAACAAAATTGATGATAATAATATAGAAAAATATATAACTATAAAGGGAATCTTTATAAAGAGCTATTATGTTGTAAGATGTGAAAACAGTAAAACAAATAAAGTAATAATTAAAAACAATAAGATTTTAACTTCTAAAAAAGATAAATTTCTTCATGGAATAGGTTTGGATAGCATAAAGTCTTCAATAAAAAAGTATAATGGAGAATTAAAAATTAAGAATAGTGAGTTTAAATTTATAACTAGTATACATATCCCAATCGAGTAAAAATTTAATGAAAATTTTTGATTAACGTGACAGTTGTCCGTAAAAAAATACCACTTGTCGGACTCATATTGAATACGAATTTTAGAAATGTTACCTTTGATGATAAAGAAGGTAACATTTTTTATGAAAGTATTTAATACAAGAAAGAAGGGGTGAAAATTTGATTACATTTAAATTAGCAATATCTTATATGAAAAAACAGAAAGGAAAAACTATAGCACTATTATCAAGTATTGCACTTGCAGTTATGCTTATTTTCTCTATGAATGTAATTAGAGATTCGGGATATGATTCTCAAATACAAGAAGCAAAAGATTTACATGGTGATTATCAAGTATGGTTTGAAAGACTTAATATAGATAAAGTCAAACAATTAGAAACCGACAATGAAGTGAAAAAGGCAAGTAAAGTTAAATATTTTTGTGAAATAGTCAATAAAGAAAATGGTGTGAAATTAGATTTAAATTCTTATGATGAAAATTTTATAAATTCACTTAATTATAAGATGGTAGGAAGAGAACCAAGAGAAGATGGGGAAATAGTTATAGAAAAAGAAGCTGCAGAACAAATGGGAATAAGTAACCCATTAAATAAGAATATCGATATGTTGTTAATGAATAATTATGTTGATGTCAATGGAATAAACAAGATAGATAGTAAAAATAAAACATTTAAAATTGTTGGATTAATTGAAAAACCAGATAGATATTATAGTTCTCTATCTAGCTCAATAAGTGGTATTAAGACTCAAGCTTTTGTATATGAAGAAGCTAAGTTACCTATAAAAATTAAAGATACATATAAAGGAACAATATTTCTTAAGTCTGAAAAAAATACATCTAACTTTTTAAATAGGATGGAAAAGAAATTAAATCTTAGTCTTAATGATAGCTATTTTTATGAAAATCCAGAAGTTAGTGCAGCTAATTTTTTCAAAGATATATCTAAAAACAATATAGAAAATATTAAGAAAATAATACTTTTAGTTATTGTATCTAGTCTTGTAATATATAATATTTTTAATATTATTCTTAAAGATATGACAATTCAAATAGGACTTATGAGATCGATTGGTATGTCAAGGAAGAAAATAAAGACTATGTTTGTACAGTTAAGTCTTATTTATATAGTTTTAGGGACGGTAATAGGTATATTATTTGGGATGATTGTGTCATATATTGGAGTAAGATTAGTATATGGTCATAGTTCTAGACTAACTATACAAGGTCTAAGTATAGCCTACTCTTTTATAGTATCAGTAGTATCAGTAGCTATAAGCAGTTTTATAGTAGTTAGAAAATCTATAAAGATGTCTATAGTTGATTCAATAAAGGTTAGTGAAAAGTATAAGAAAAAATCAAAGAAAAAGAATAATAATACAACTAGAAGCCAAAAGAACATAATTAGAAGTATTGCGATTAGGAATATATGGAGAAATAAAACTAGAACTATTATAACAATTCTTGCAATTACAATGGTTGGAACAATGTTTATATGTAGCTTTGCATTAAAAGACACATTGAAGACCAACATAGAGGAAGGTATAACTGGTGGTATCTGGGGAATGTCATATGGAAGCGTAGATAAAACTGTGAGTGGTAGTTATAACGGATCAGAAAATTTATTTTATAAAATTGATAATGATATGATAGAAGATATAAAAAATATAGAAGGAGTGCAAAGTGTAGAACCAAACTTTTATAATCCTGACGGACATATCTTACTTTCTAAAGATAAAATATCTAAAGCTTATCAAGAAGAATTAAACAGAAATACTGAACTGTATAAAGATGAACATAATAATGAGTATCCACTTCTTATAAGAGGATATAGCGACGATATGTTAAAAATTAGAGGTTCATTTATTCAAGAAGGGAAAAATTTGATATATGCTAAAGTTGGACAGTATAAAAAGGTTATATTAGTAAATAACACCAATTCACAAGTTACTCATTCGTTTGAAGCAGAGGTTATTGACGATGTAAATGTGGGGGACATCATAGATGTAAAACTACCTGTATATAAAGAGGGTATTAAAAAGTATGAAACTTTTGAAGTAGAGGTTAGTGCTATTATGAAAGAAGTTTACGCAGCATCTCAAGATGGAAATGTTGATGCAAATGGAGCACAAGTAATATTTAGAGAAGATGATTATAGAGAATTAACGAATCAAAAGGATTATAATAAGATTTATGTAATGACTGAAAAAGGTGAGGCAGATTTAGTTGAAAAAAGATTAGAGAAACTGACAAAAGATTATGCATTTTCTTCAATATCGGGTAAAGGTGAAGATATGAAACTTGTTGGAGCACAACAAAGTTCAGAAGATAGACTTAATGTAATATATCAATGCTTAATTTTACTTATACTTTCTGTCAATAGTATTTTTATTATGAGAAGTAATATTATTGCAAGGAAAAAAGAGATATCAACACTAAGGGCGTTAGGAATGAGTCTTAAGGATATTAAAAAAACTTTGATAATAGAAAGTCAATTTTATGGAATTGTTGCATCTACAATAGGTGCTATAATTGCAACTGTATATCATTATATAGGAATTTCAAATGCTAATAAAAGTCTTATGGAAGGAAGCTTTGAAAGAACTATAGAATTTAATGTTCCTTGGAACCAAATAATTATATTATTTACAATATTTATAATTATAGGATTTGTTTCAGTCTATGTATCTAAAGATAAGATAGACGGAGTATCAATAACAGAAGGAATTTCAGAAAATGATTAAATTTAAAAAGAGTATAAAGTAACTCTAAGGGAGCAGAGAGGTATGAAAAAATTAATTATAAAAAATATAGAAAAGATATATGGAAAAGAAGATAATAAAGTATATGCATTGAATGGCATAGATTTAGAAATAGAACCTAATAAATTTACAGCTATAATAGGTCCAAGCGGTTCAGGTAAAAGTACATTACTGCACTGTATGGCGGGGCTTGATAAACCAACATCAGGAAATGTGTATCTTGATGATATAGATATTTATACTATGAATGATGATAAACTATCAAAGATAAGAAGAGAAGAATTTGGATTTATATTTCAAAGTTATAATTTAATACCAGTTGTAAATGTATATGACAACATAATTCTTCCTGTATCTGTGGATGGAAAAAAAGAAGATAAAGAGTATATAAATGATTTAATAAAAAAGTTAGGGATTTCAAGTCAAATTAATAAATTTCCAAATGAACTTTCAGGAGGTCAACAACAAAGAGTAGCAATAGCTAGAGCACTTGCGAACAAACCTTCTATAATATTTGCGGATGAACCTACAGGAAACTTAGATAGTAAAACTAGTAAAGAAGTTATGGACATGCTTTGCATGAGTGTAAAGGAATTTAATCAAACTTTAGTCATGATAACTCATGATGAAAAAATAGCAAAAATGGCTGATATAGTTGTAACTATAGGCGATGGAAAAGTAAAAAGTATAGAAAAAATTAGATAATAGTTAAAGTGTATATACTAAAATAACAGAAAGAGAAGGGGGGGCGTATTTACGACTCCCTATAAATTTATTTGTTTATGCAGATTCAAAAGATTTAAATACTCCAGTTTATAATATAGGTGACTCAAAAGATTAGGAATTTAGAGAACTTTCTAGTAGGTCGGGATTAGTTAGAACTTTAAACTTTAATTTGTATAGGTATTTTGCTAATATATATATAAAGATAAGATTAAAGGAGATAGACCATGGAGTATACTAAACAGCAAATACAGGAAATACAAGCTAAGATAATAGATATATTAGAAGAAAATGGAGAGATGAGATTTGGAAAATTAGCAAAAATGTTGATACATTCGGGAATGGCTGAATCGAGTTTTATAGTACAAAAAATATTAAAAAGAGGATGCACTGAATATAAAGAGTTTGATGGGAATGAATTATTTGTAACACCTAAAACAGGATTTTGGAAGTTAGTAGATTAATTTTCTAAGAAGCACTGATTTTAAGACCTAGGCTTTAGATCAGTGCTTTTCTTTTGTTTATAATACAGTCTTGGTCAAATTTAATACAGAATTATTTATGACCTTTGAATAATACCAATACAGATGATATAATTTATGTGATGTATTCTATGCATAATATAAAAATATAAATTAATATAAAGGGGTGTTATCTTATGCAAAATAAACCAGTACTAGTTATTGTTCCTGGCTCTGCGCAAAGACTGTAATATATATACAGAAATAAACTTTGTTCGGAGCCGAGATTAAATTCGGTTAAGTTGTTTTGTGCAGTCTTTGCTTAATTATTTACGAACTAAAAAGTAAATAGGAGCGAGAATCATGAAATACGAAAAAGCACAAAATATATTACCTGAAGATGTTATTGAATTAATTCAAGAATATATAGATGGTGGATATTTATATATACCTAGAAAGTCTAGTAATAAAAAATCTTGGGGAGAAAATAGTGGAAGTAAGAATGATTTAAAGAAAAGAAATATAGAGATTTTTAACAAGTATAAAGAAGGTATATCTATTAAAGAACTTACTAAGCAATACTACCTTACTGAAAATAGTATTAGAAGAATTATTAGACAAGAAAAACAAATTATATAAATAGAAAGTGTCTCAAATGATGTTTATAATTATTTGAGACACTTTCTATTTGTATAACTTAAAAAGTCTATATTATTACAGAAGTATTTATAAACTTGGTTACTATATTTTAAAATGTTATGATTTTAATATGAAAATTAATGCAAGAAACGAGGAATGAAAATGAGCATTTTAACAGTTGAAAATATGAGCCATGGGTTTGGAGACAGAGATATATTTAAAGGTATATATTTTAGATTATTAAAAGGAGAACATGTAGGACTTGTGGGAGCAAATGGTGAAGGTAAGTCAACTTTTATGAATATAATCACCAATAAAATAATACCTGATAGTGGAAATATACATTGGAGTAGCAAAATAAATGTTGGATATTTAGACCAACACACTCATCTTAAAGAAGGAAAATCTATAAGAGATACTTTAAAGGAAGCATTTCATAATCTATTTGATATGGAATGTAAACTTAATAATATATATAATCAAATGGCTTCAATGGATATGGGAGAAATTACGAAAGCTATTGAAAAAACTAATGATCTACAAGAAATTTTAATTAAGAATGAATTTTATAGTATAGATTCAAAAGTAGAATCAGTAGCACTTGGTTTAGGCCTTAGAGATATCGGCTTAGACAAAGATGTTTCAAAATTAAGTGGAGGTCAAAGAACGAAAGTATTATTAGCAAAATTACTTTTAGAGAAGCCAGATATATTACTATTAGATGAACCTACAAACTATTTAGATGAAAAGCATATAGAATGGTTAAAAAAATATCTACAATCTTATGAAAATGCATTTATATTAATATCTCATGATTTAGATTTTTTAAATAGTGTTGTAAATATAATATGTCATCTTGAAAATAAATCACTAACAAGATATGTAGGTAATTATAAAAGTTTTATGAAGGTATATGAAGCCAATAAACTTCAATTAAGGGCCGCTTACAATAGACAGCAGGAGGAAATTTCTAAGATTGAAAAATATATTGCAAAAAATAAATCAAGGGCATCAACAAGTGGCATGGCAAAGTCTAGACAAAAAAAACTAGATAAAATTGATAGAATAGAAATAGCAAAACATAAGCCAAAGCCAAAATTTAAATTTATGGAATCTAAGGAATCAGGAAAGCTTATATTTGAGACAAAAGATTTAATTATAGGGTACGATAAGCCGTTAAGTAGGCCTATAAATATAAAAATGGAAAGAGGCCAAAAGATAGCTATAATTGGTTCAAATGGAATAGGAAAGACAACATTATTAAAAAGTTTAATTGGAATTAATATACCTATAAGTGGAAGTATAAAAATTGGAGAACATCAAGAAATAGGATATTTTGAACAAGAAATAAAAATAGAAAATGACAATACTGCTTTGGAAGAAATATGGAATGAATTTTATAAGTGCAATAGATATGAAATTAGAAGTATGCTAGCCAGATGTGGGCTAACTAACGAGCATATAGATAGTAAAATAAGTATACTAAGCGGAGGAGAGCAATCAAAGATTAGATTATGTAAACTTATGAATAGGTCAAGCAACATATTAATTTTAGATGAACCAACAAATCATTTAGATATAGATGCAAAAAATGAACTTAAAAGAGCATTAAAAGAGTATAAAGGAAGTTTGATTTTAGTATGTCATGAGCGTGATTTTTATAAAGATATTGTAAGCGATGTATTAAACTGTGAAAACTTAAAAATATACTCCACAATTGAGACCACATAAAGATGTATTGGCTAAATAGTCAATACATTTTTACTTACATTCGGATTATATCATAGCAACAAATCTATATATTTTATACTGATTTATTTTTATAATAGGCTCTGTTTTAAATAAGTGTTGATATTAGCATCATCTGCCTTAATGATGTAATACACCTTATCTCTGTTCAAATGCTCAAAAGCATATTTTTACAATTATATTCTTCCTAAAGAAGGACGACAATTTATTTTGCTTTATTGATTATATATACACTTTAATCTATAATTAGTTTTATAAAAGTTTTTATAAAACAAAGGGAGAATTTTATGATTAAGAAAAGTAATATTGAAGACTATAAAATGTCAAATAAAGCTAAAATAGCTAAATTTATATATAAACAAAATGAAACCTCAAAGCAAGAAATTTGCAAATTGCTAGGCCTTAGTATGCCTACTGTTTTACAAAATATAAAAGAATTAATTGAGACTGGAATTGTTGTTGAGGTTGGGAAATATCAATCTACTGGAGGTAGAAAGGCAAAAGCACTTTCTATTTCTGAAAATATTAAATACTCAATAGGAGTAGACATAACGAATAATCATATAAGCTTTGTATTATTAAATCTAAAAGGGAATATGATAAAAAAAGAAAGAATTAGATGTAGGTATGAAGACTCACTAGATTACTATGAAACATTGGGTAGATTAGTAGATAATTTTATTAAAGAATCTAATGTAGATATAGATAAAATATTAGGTGTAGGTATATCTATACCAGGAATTGTAGATGAGGATAACTTAATACTAACTCGTTCTCATACGCTAAAGTTGAGTAATATAAGTTTAAAAAACTTTATACAGTTTATAAAATATGATACATGTTTTAAAAATGATGCAAATAGCGCTGCATATGCTGAAATTACCTTAAATAATAAGCAGTGTATATATTTATCTCTTAGCAATACTGTAGGAGGGGCTATCTATATGAATAATAGTATTTATATGGGTGATAACTTAAAAAGTGCAGAGTTTGGACATATAATAATTAGACCAGATGGTAAGTCATGTTATTGTGGTAAGAATGGATGTGTAGATGCTTATTGTTCTGCAAATGTATTATCTCAGAATTCAGATTATGATTTAGATTTATTTTTTAAAGAATTAGAAAACGGAAATGAAAAATATTTAAGTATATGGAATGAGTATTTAGATAATCTTGCTATAGTAGTTACTAACTTAAGAATGGTATTTGATTGCCATATAATTTTAGGTGGATATGTAGGTGGTTATCTAGAAAATTATATTTTAGATATTAATAAAAGTATATCTAAATACAATAGTTTTGAGATTGATACTTCTTATGTAAGTGCTGCTAAATATAAAAAAGAAGCCTCAGCAGTAGGTGCTGGTATAAAGTTTATAGATAATTTCTTTGATTCGCTAATATAAAATTAAAATTACTATATGATAAGTTAAATTATTCTTATCATATAGTAATTTTTTTATTTTGGAAAAAATTTTAGCAAAATATTGATTTTTAGTAATAGATATGACATAATGTAATTACTTTTATAAAATGTTTTATAAAAGTAATTACATATTAAGGGGAATACAGATGAAAAATAAAATGAAAGTTGCAGTAATGAATGGAATAGGTAAAATGGGATTTATAGAAAAAGAAGTACCACAACCAAAAGCTAATGAGGTTCTTGTTAAATTAGAATATGTAGGTATTTGTGGGTCAGATCTTCATTATTACGAGACAGGTCGTATAGGAGACTATATTGTAGAACCACCATTTGTACTAGGTCATGAGCCAGGAGGCGTTGTAGTTAAAGTAGGTGAAGATGTAAAACACCTAAGTGTTGGAGATAAAGTAGCGCTTGAGCCAGGAAAAACATGTGGGCACTGTGAATTTTGTAAAACAGGAAGATATAATCTCTGTCCAGATGTAATATTCTTTGCTACACCACCAGTAGATGGGGTTTTCCAAGAGTATGTATGCCATGAAGCTGATTTATGTTTTAAGCTTCCGGAAAACGTTAGCACGATTGAAGGCGCATTAATTGAACCTTTAGCTGTAGGTTTTCATGCAGCGATTCAAGGACAAGCTCAAGCTGGTCAAACAGCAGTTGTAATGGGGTCTGGATGTATAGGACTTGTAACGATGATGGCATTAAAAGCTATGGGAGTTTCTAATGTATATGTAGTCGATATTATGGAAAAAAGATTAGAAAAAGCCTTAGAATTAGGTGCAACAGGTGTTATTAATTCTAAAGAAACAGATCCTGTAGAAATGATAATGAAATTAACAGATGGCAAAGGTTGTGATTTAGCTATAGAAACTGCAGGTGCTGAAATAACTACTATTCAATGTATAAATATGGCTAAAAAAGGTACTAATGTAGTATTAGTTGGATATAGTAAAACAGGGGAAATGACATTACCTATGAGTTTAGTATTAGATAAAGAACTTACATTTAAAACAGTATTTAGATATCGTCATATTTACCCAATGGCAATAGAAGCTGTTGCAAACGGAAAAGTTAATTTAAAAGGAATAGTAACAGATGAGTTTACTTTAGATGAAGTTCAAAAAGCTATGGATTATAGCGTAAATAATAAAAGTGACATAGTAAAGGCTGTTATTAAAATATAAGAGATGAATAGTAAATTACTTAATTAAATAAGGGGAGATAACATGATTGAAAACACAATATCAGATGTAAATAAAAGTACAAGTGGCAAAGTACCTTTAATAAGTAAAATTGCTTATGGGATGGGAGATGTAGGTTGTAACTTTAGCTGGATGTTTGTAGGAAATTTTTTAATGATTTTTTATACTGATGTGTTTGGTATAAGTATGGCAGCTGTATCTATGCTGATGCTATTTTCAAGATTTTGGGATGCTATAAATGATCCTATTATTGGAAGTTTGAGTGATAGAACAAATACAAGATGGGGTAGATATCGTCCATGGTTATTAATTGCAGCACCTTTAACATCAATTGTATTAGTATTAACATTTTGGGGACATCCTGATTGGAGCGATACCTCAAAGATAGTTTATATGGTAATAACTTATTGCATTCTTGTATTGGGATACACTTGTGTTAATATTCCTTATGGTACATTATGTGGAGCTATGACTCAAGATATAGAAGAAAGAGCTAAGATAAATACATCACGTTCAGTTAGTGCCATGATAGCTATAAGCATTATAAATATTATTACAGTACCATTGATAGATAATTTAGGTAATGGAAATGCTCAAAAAGGTTATTTATTAGTTGCTATAGTATATGGAATTATATTCGCCTTATGTCATATATTCTGCTTTGCAAAAACTAAAGAAGTGGTAGAGGTTCCTCAAAAACAAAAACTATCTCTAAAAGTTGAGCTTAAGGCAATTCTACAAAATAAACCTTACATATTAGCATTTATTGGTCAATTATTATTTGGATTAACGCTATATGGAAGAAATGCAAATGCATTGTATTATTTTACTTATGTAGAAGGTAACGTTAAATTCTTTAGCACATATTCATTAGTTATTATGATTCCATCTATAATAGGGGCAGCATGTTTTCCTTTGTTATTTAAATGGACGAAAAATAAGGGTAGAGCGGCATCAATTTTTGCAATTTGCACAGGTATATCTATGATAATTCTTTATAAATTTAGCATAGGCACATCACCAATAATATTTTACATATTATCAGGGTTAGCTCAATTTTTCTTTTCAGGATTCAATACTGCTATATATGCGATTATTCCAGATTGTGTTGAGTATGGTGAGTGGAAAACAGGTATAAGAAATGATGGTTTTCAATATGCATTTATTTCACTAGGAAATAAAATAGGTATGGCTTTAGGTACATCTGTATTAGCTTTATCACTAGGTGCATTTGGATATGTTGCAAATCAACCGCAAAATAAAGTAGTATTAGCAATTATGAAACATTCATTTACAACTATACCAGGTGTAATGTGGGTTATTACAGGTATTGTATTGTTAGCATATAAGTTAAATAAATCTACGTATAACGATATAGTTGAAGATCTTAAAAATAGATGAGAAGCTAGGAATTAAATGTTGAAGGAGATAGAAAATGAAAAAAGTAATTTGTATAGGAGAAGCACTTATAGATTTTATATCTATAGATACAGGTAAAAACTTAATTGATACTTCAGGTTTTATAAAAAAAGCAGGGGGAGCTCCTGCTAATGTTGCAGCAGCAATATCAAAATTAGGTGCTCAAGCTTATTTTTGTGGAACTGTCGGAGATGATGCTTTTGGTAGATTTTTAGAAGATACTTTTAATAAAAATAACATAAATACGAATTTAATGTTTAAATTAAAGGACAAGAATACTACTTTTGCATTCGTATCATTAAAAGAAGATGGAGATCGAGATTTTGAATTTGCAAGAGGTGCAGATGAATTTTTATCTTTTGATATGATAAAAAATGATTTGGACAAATTTGATTTATTTCATTTTGGAAGTGCAACAGCGTTTTTAGAGGGAGAACTAAAAAATACTTATTATAAATTAAAAGAGTATGCTTTAAATAATAATAAATTAATATCTTTTGATGCAAACTATAGAGATAGCTTATTTAAAAATGACAAAGAGATGTTTATAAATTGTTGCAAAGATTTTATCAAAGGTAGTGATATAGTTAAATTAAGTGAAGAAGAAGCTTATTTAATTAGTAATAAAGACAATATTGAAGGAGCTGCTGATTATCTAATAAATTTGGGATGTAAGAATCTTGTTATTACCTTAGGTAAAGAGGGGTCTATGCTGGTAACTAAAGAAAAGAAAGTATCGATAAAAACAAAACAATTAGAAATGAAAGATGCTACAGGCGCAGGAGATGCATTTATTGGAGCTGTTTTGGCTCAAATACTAAATGAACCAAGTAAAAATATTGAAGAAATTGTGAAATATGCTAACTTAGTTGGTGGTATCACTACAACTAAGTTAGGGGCTTTGGAGTCTATACCTACCTGGGATGAAGTAAAGAGATATTTGTAGGAATATATATTATAAAGTTGATTAAGAGGTATTAGAAATATAGTCTAATATCTCTTTTTAATGTGAGCAATTTCAATTACTAATTGAAAAGACCATCTAAAAAGAAACAATTTTGAAATTTGAATGAAAATAATCTATATGGTATAATTTGGAAAAATATGTAAAATAAAAAGCACTAAGGGGAGTAGTTATGGATAAGGCAATATTTATAAAAAATTTGAAAATAAACTTCGAAGGGAAAGAAGTTCTAAAAGGTATAGATTTAGAGATAGACAAGGGGAGTATCGTAGGATATATAGGTCCAAATGGAGCTGGTAAAAGTACAACTGTCAAAATAATTTTAGGACTAGTTGAGGGTTATACAGGTGTAGTTGAGGTTTTTGGAGAAGACATATCAATTGGAGATGAAAAATATAAAAAAAGGATAGGCTATGTACCAGAGATGGCAGAAGTGTATGAATGTTTAACTGCGAGAGAGTACTTAACATTTATAGGCCAGCTTTATGGGTTAGAATACGATACTGCAGATAAAAAAGCTTATGAACTGATGGATGTATTAGGAATACAAGATGCATATAACTCACGAATTGGATCTTTTTCAAAAGGGATGAAGCAAAAGGTAGTTATAATCTCAAGTTTAATACACAATCCAGATATACTATTTTTAGATGAACCGCTAAGTGGTTTAGATGCAAATAGTGTAATGATAATAAAAGAAATTATGATAAGCTTAAAAAAAGAAGGTAAGACAATTTTTTACTCATCACATATTATGGAAGTTGTAGAAAAAATAAGTGACAGAATAGTGCTATTAAATAATGGAGAAATAGTTGCAGATGGCAACTTTAATGACTTAAAAGAACGTGTACATGAAGAATCTCTAGAACAAATATTTAATCAACTTACAGGCTTTAGTCAACATAAAGAACTTGCCGAAAAATTTATATCTATATTAAAAGAGGTGTAGGGTATGCAAAATTTTATCTCTCTAAAGATACTTGATAAATTTAGGTTTTTATATGAAAAATTAGGAGTTGATTATGATGATATGAGACTAATACTAAGTACAAAGTTAACTATAGATTCCAGGAAAACATCTAATTTGTTAAATAATAATCAATATCAAGAATCTTCAAATCAATATAAAATAATGCAAATAGTATATGCAATTATTGGATTATGTATGATGATTATTATAATAAATAGTCAAAATATATTCACAGCTATGGCTTTATACTTTTCTATGTTTATGTTTTTTATGATTACAACATTTATATCAGATTTTTCATCTGTAATACTAGATATAAAAGATAAAGGGATATTAGCTACAAAAGGTATAAGTCTAAAAACATTAAATGCATCTAAAATAACTCATATTTTAATATATATGATAAGCATAAGTATGTCATTAAGTGGATTTGCAATAATTGCATCAATAAAGTATGGGGTAATTTTTTCTTTGGTATTTTTAATAGAAATATTACTTATAGATATTTTTATGGTAATTCTATCGGGATTAATTTATTTGCTTATATTAAAACTATTCAAGGGAGAAAGGCTTAAAGATGTAATTAGCATTATACAGATTGTAGTTACAATGGTATTTAGCATTGCATATATATTTGTAATTAATATATCGCAAAGCATGAATATATTCAATAATGTTGACTTAGGGATAGCAAGTTATATTTTACCACCTTTTTGGTTTGCAGCTACATTTGAAATAATAACAACAGGAACTATAAATAGAACATTGGGTATACTTTCTTTTTTAGCTTTGGTTATACCTATAATATCAATCTTAATATATATAAGATTTACCCCATTATTTGAAAACAAACTTCAAAAGCTTAGTGATGAAAGCTATAGTAAAAATATAAAAAAGTATAATGTTACAATGACACTAAGCAAGATTATATGTAAAGATAAAGAAGAGAGAATATTTTTCAACTTTATTTCTAATATAATGAAAAAGGATAGAGATTTTAAAAAGAAAGTCTATCCAACTATTGGACTTTACTATGTATATCCTATATATATGATCTTTGATAAAAATGAAAAATACATAAGTTCATACATGTATATGTTTTTATATTTTTCTTTAATGATAATTCCTAAAATAATGATAGTTCTAAAATATTCTAAAAACTATAAAGCATCATACATATATAAAACAGTAAATATAAAAAATAAAATGAATGTACATAAGGCATCTGTTAAAGCCTGTTTGATTAATTTAATACTTCCGCTTTATTTAATTCAATCGATAGTCTTTGTATATTTTTATAAATTTAGTATAATACCACATATAATAATTACATTTTTAGTTGGAGTATTTATCATGATAATCACATTTAAAACACTTGATAAAGATATGCCTTTTTCTCGACCAATTAATGTTCTTAAAAAAAATGAAGGAATAGTAGAGAATTACTTAATGATGATTTTAATACTTATTATGGGAGGTATTCATTTACTTATTTCCTTTATAGGGGGATTAGCAGTAAGTATGTATCTAATCGTTATTTTAATAGTAGACTTAATTTTATTTAAAAAGACTTTTAATATGAGGTAAAATACTTAATAGATAAAGTTGTATGGGGAGGGATTATAATTAAAATAACAATTTGTGAAGATGAAATAGAGATGAGACTTTTAATAGAAAACTACATTAAAAATATATTAGATGAAGAATATATAAAATATGAAGTAAGCAAATATTGCTCTGGAGAAGAACTATTAGAAGCTAATTTAAAAGATGTAGATATACTACTTTTAGATATAAAAATGGACAATATTAATGGGATGGATGTTGCAAGAAAAATTAGACAATCAGGAAATAAAATGGAGATAATATTTATAACCTCTTTCATAGATTATGTACAAGACGGGTATGAGGTAAAAGCTTACAGATACTTATTAAAACCTATAAATTTCGAAGAGTTAAAGAAACACTTATTAACATGTATTAAAGAAATCAAATTAATTAAACATAATTATATAATAATAAAGAATAAGTCTAATACATATAAGATTAATTCAAATAAAATAACTTATATAGAAGTACAAAAAAAGGATATGCTAATACATACTATAAACAAAAATTTCGAAGTAAGATACAGTTTAGAAAAAATAGAAAAAGATTTAAATTTAGATCAATTTGTAAGATGTCATAAAAGTTTTATAGTTAATCTAAATTATGTAGAAAATATAAAGTCAAATATTGCAATATTGGAAAGTGGAGAAGAAATACCTGTTAGTAGATATAGATATAAGGATGTTAGAACTAAATTCTTAAAATTTCTTGGTGATTCCATATGTTAAAATTTACACCTTTCATAATATTAGGGTTATCAATACTTTTACGATTTATTATATTTAAAGTTTTAATAACTTATAAAAAAGAAGGAAATAAAAATCATAAAATTGTATTTTACATTTTAGTAACATTAATTTATTTCTTATCTCTAATAAATGGATTTAAAAAGTACGCTATTAGTATAAATTATTTAACTGACTTTATAGTATGCATTGCTTTTGGTATATATTTTAATTATTTTTACAATATAAGATATGTTAAATATGTAGTTTTATTTTATTTATTTAATGTATATTACGATTTATACGAAGAAGTTATATATAGAATATTATTCATTGGATTTACTGGAAGTTCTATATCATCTGAACAAGCACTTTTAGTATCTTATGGCGATGGTATCAAAGTTCAAATATGTTCGTATATATTGGTAATAGTTACATTTGCTATACTTGTGTTTATTAACAATAAGTTAAAGTTATTTAATAGTGAAAAAAGAAATTATATATATTTACTTATTGCATTAATGGCTAATATTATTAATATAGTTGGAAGATACACAATGGGAGTTTATCCTATAGGAAATTATTATGCTCTAAGTAAGCTGTTGTTTGAATGGAAGATGTCAGTACCGGTACTGCAAGATGAATGGCCTTATTTTGATCAATTGGTTACTCCAAAATTAGTAATAGCTAGTAGCATAATTATAATAATAATATTTAGAAGAACTATAAAAGAAAATAAATTAAAAGCTCAGAATGAGCTAATGCAAAATAAATTAGATATGCAATATAAATATTATTTGAGCATTCAAGAGTCCCATGTAAAGGTTAAAAAGCTTTATCACGATATAAATAATCATATTTGTTGTATAGATAATCTTAAAAATAATAGTTTAGAAGTTGATGAGTATATTAATAATTTAAAAGATGAAATTAAAGATTTTAAATGTATTTATAATACAGGCAATATGATACTTGATATTATAATAAATGAAAAAAGTAAAGTATGTACAAATAAAGGAATTAACTTTACTTGTGATATTAACTTTTCAAAAGTTAACTTTATAAAACCGATAGATGTATCTAGTATATTTGATAACATTTTAGATAATGCAATAGAAGCATGTGATAAAATAAGTAATGAAAATATTGATAAGTATATTAGACTTAAAGGAACTATAATAAAATCATTTTTTATAATTAAATGTGAAAATAGTAAAGTTAATAGTGTTAAAATTCATAAAGATACATTATTAACTGATAAAATAGATAAATTCATGCATGGAATTGGAATTCAAAGCATTAAGTCATCTTTAGAAAAATACAATGGAGAAATATTATTTGAAGCTGAAAAAAATAAATTTATGATAAATATATACATACCACTCAATCAAAATACTGACAGTTGGGTCGATTAACCTACTAGTTGGGCCATATATATTGATGCTCAAAAAAGAGGATGTTATCTTTTAACAGAAGGTAACGTCCTTTTTTATGTTTAAGGAATTTATGATTAATTAATATTTGTGGATAACTTATGGAGTATCGTTGCATCAAAAACTTGGGAAAAGTAACAAATAACATTTCGATAAACAGTACAGAAATTAATAACTATTTGAGAAGTAAAATATAATGGAGGAAGAACTCATATGAAAATAAAAAAATCTATATTATCTATGATATTAGTTGCAAGTTTAAGCGTATGTTTGATGGTAGGATGTACACATTCAGATAATTCATCAAAAAACTCAATTGAAGTTGAAACTCAAAAAACTAAAGCAAACGAAACTATTAAACTTTTTGAAAATTATTCAAAAAAAACTAACACCCGAGATGGATTGTATGAGGTTAAACAAGATTTATCTAAAAAGATCTCAAAATCTATAACAGATAGTGGACTTAGTGTTGCTGATTCTAATCCAGATGGTGATTTCGTATTATCGCTAGGAGGTTTTGAAAGTCCTCCTACAAAATCTATTCAAAGTCTATATTATTCTATGTATGAAGACTATAAAAAAGGAAAGTCTATAATAGATATTTTTTGGGTTAAAGAATATCCTGAAAATAAGAAATTAGATAAAAATGATAAATATATTAAAGCTACATACAACATATTTAAGTCGTTAACTAATACTACATTAACAGAGAAAGAATTCTTTGATAAAGTTGAAAAAACATTTGATGAAGAAGAGCGTCTTGTAGAAATTCCCTATAAGGATGTTATACCTGTTCAAGTTGTTAAAGTTAATAAATCTGGAAAATACATTAAAACTTTACAATTGAGATGTAACTATGACTTTGATATCTCAAAGTCGTAGTATATTAGAAAACTTATAACATATTTAAAGTTCATTATATTGAATTTAAATAAGAGAACTTTTATTAAAATAAAGGAGGTCTATATGAAAAAATATATGGCTATTTTTTTATTATCAATTATAGGATTAACAGGGTTTTACATATATAATAATAACTTTAAGCCTTGGAGTGAAGCAGAAAAATATATTAATAAATATATGGAAGCGCAGGGGGTTTCAAAAGATGATATAAATAAAATTACGAAAGAAAAAGCAAAAATAGCAAGTTATGATGGAATTCCTTACAATGTATATTATAAAAATGATCCTAATTATAAATATCAATATTTTTATAGTGATGATTACTATGCTTTATACATAAACAAAGTACTATTTCAGATACATGACTTAAGTGACGGTCATGAATTAGTAAAGCATGATGAACTGAAAGATGTAAAATATCCACCTATTTATTTAGATAAATAATAAAGTAATTAAAAAGCTCTATTAAATTTAATAGAGCTTTTATAATAAGTTTTTATGAATTTTTGTATTTCTCTGATAAATATTTCATAGTTTCAGAAATTTTAGAAGGAGTGTAATTTTCTTCATAAATTTTTGAGTTATTATTGAAATGTGTATCATTTTTAAAATCAGGATTATAACTATGATGTAGATGGTATATAGTATGGAATTTTAAAGTGGTTACATTAGGAGTAGCAGCTAATAAAACTGCTCTAAAAGCTGTGTCAGTATGGCCCCAACCTTCAAATCTATCATCAAAGCAACCTGTTTTATTTAATAACTCTTTTCTTATCATACAAATAGAGTTTAAAGGATAATGGAAATATTGACCTGCGAAATTTTCTAAGCGTTGATTGAGAATTAAGATAGCATTATCCATTATATGTTTAGAAAATTCAGGAGTAAGTCTTATCAATAAATCATGTGTAAAAACTACATCATAAATTTCTATCATCTCAAGGCATTTAGTAACAGTATCGGGATTTATTATTACATCGCTGTCCATGAAAAGTAGATACTTTCTAGTAGATTTTTTTATTGCCTCATTTAACGATTTAGCTTGATTAAATACACCTTCATTACAACCAATACATATTTCAGCATCAGGCATTAAAGACTTATATCTATTAATAACAAATTCAAAAATTTTAGATCTTTCAGGGGTACTTTCTTTATATGGAATTATAATTGAAATATCATTAAACATTTTACACCATACCTTTATTAATAAAGTTTAAAAAAATAAATAATTAATATTATTATATGAAGTTATATATTGTAAAGTTACTGAAGAAATATGTATAGTTATTAAATAAATTCTCTAAAGAAAGCACTATATGAATAGATTTTATATGCAGGAATATAATAAAGTGTAATGAAAATTAAATTCTAGGAGAATGATTTAAATGCTAAAGAGTAGTGTTCTATTTACAAAAAAAGAACTAAGGACATTTTGTACTTATAGGTTAGTTTTTGGGATAGGTTATAGTGTTATGATTCCTATAATACCATTGTATCTAAACTCAATAGGATTAACCACTGTAATGATAGGAACAATACTTTCTTTATACGGAGTTAGCAAAGCGATAGTTCAAATACCTTTTGGAGTTATATCTGATTTTATAGGTGATAAATTAGTTTTAATGCTAGCTATTTTACTAATGGTATTTATACCTTTTTCATATACGTTAAATAAATCTCAATTGATATCTGGATGGATATATATAATTCAGGGGGCTATATTAGGTATGGCTGCACCAGCTACATTTTCAATATTATCAAGATCTCTAGATTTCAAAAAAAGAGGAGAAAGTACAGGACTAGCTTCAGCAGTCTTTACATTTGGAGGAGGGATTGGAGCAGCTATAGGGGGAATTATAGTTTCTAAGACAAGCAACTATAATTTATCATTTTATACATCATCTATAATAATTTTACTATCATTAATATATGTAAAATTAAAAATAAAAAGGAATAGTAATCATTGTAAAACAAGAGCAAGTAGATCATGCAAATCAAATAATATATTTGCGGAAATAAGAAAATTTAAACTTGGATATAAGATATTGGTTTTAGGTGCTATCGCATTTTTAGGAGATTTTATATATGGTTGTGTTGTTGCACTTTTTCACTTTTATGGAAGAGATGTACTAGGAGCAACAACATCATATACATCAGCAATAATATCTATATATCTAATGGTATTTGGAGTAGGTGCGCCTATTGCGGGTTGGGTAAGTGATAAAATAGGAAATAAAAGGCAATTGTTCTTATCATTTGCTGTTATGAATATAAGCTTATTAGGATTAGCACTAACAAGAAGTATACCTATTTTTACTGCAATTATTATAGTGTATTTTTTAGGTGCAACTTTTTTGAATGCATCATTACAAAGCTCATTATCCGAATTTGGAGATAAGCCTAGAATTAAAGGGATTGTATTTGGATTTGTAGGAGCAGCAGAGTCATGTGGATATGCGTTTGGACCTATAGCATCAGCTTATGTGTATGAAATAAACAAATCTTTTTTATTCTTTGGACTACTTTTTGTTTCAATTATAGTTTCTATAGTTTACCTAGGACTACATAAAAAAGCATGTATATAATTAAAAAGTTTTTTTAGTTATTACAATTTATGCTCAATGAGTTTAATATAATATAAAACTCATTGAGCATAAATATTTTAAAAATACAATTTATATAAACTTTTATTTTCTTCCATCCAAACATGCATATCTTTTAACATAACATCGTATGGATTTACTTTATAGTTAAAATCTTTTTTTACTGAAACTAAGCTCTTATCGCAGTAAATTTCTTCAAATTTTTCTATTTCAATATTATCTTTTTTGAATTCACTTTTCATTAAATTTAGTAAATTGTATTTAGAGATCTTAGTCTCGTTAGCTATGTTATAAATACCTTGTATATTTAAATCTAATGATGTATCTATAACCTTTGCAAGTTCTAATGTTGTAATTCCATTCCAATACACATTAGTAAAACCTTTTATACTTCCTTCTTGATGCATAAACCAGTTAAATAACCCACTTCCGTTTTTTAATTCAGGGCCTATAATAGAAGTTCTAATTGTAAGTGAATTCTTACCATATATTTCTCCAAAGTTTTTGCTTAATCCATAAATACCGTCTTCATCTTTAAAAGATTCTTCTGAATAGTTTCCTTTAGAGCCATTAAATACACAATCTGTACTTAAATGTAATATTTTTATATTTTTAATTTCTCCTAGTCTATCTAGCAGTTTTGGGAAAAAAGTATTTACATATATAGTATTTTTAATATCTAGTTCAGCGGATTTATTTAATACGCCTATGCAGTTAATAATTACGTCTGGATTTATATAATCAATTATACTGTTTATTTTATCAATGTCGTTTATATCACATAGTATGCTATTTTCATTTAGTTTGGAATTATGACAAACATTATATACAGTGTATTTTTCTTTAATTTTAGATAGATACATTGCAACCATGTGTCCAGCCATCCCCGTGGCACCAAATATTAATACTTTTTGCATATAAACCCTCCTTAGTGTTTATTCCAAACATTTCTATTTATATAATCGATGTAACTTACGATACATCGTACAATTTTTTTTGAAACATTTTCAGTATCATAATCTTTTACTATATTCATACAGTTATCACTAGACTGACCAACTACAATGTCTATTGAGTTTTGTATTGTATCGTAGTCTAAGCCACTCATTATTAATGTACCTTCATCCATACCTTCAGGTCTTTCGTGAGAGTTTCTTATAGTTATTGCTGGAAATCCTAGTATAGAGGATTCTTCAGTTATGGTACCACTATCAGATAGAGTACAATATGCATTCAATTGTAAATTTATATAGTCAAAAAATCCTAATGGTTTTAACAAAATTATTCTTTGATCGAGTTCTAGATTTTCTATAAGGTCTATTTTTTTTTGAGTTCTAGGATGTGTAGAAAAGATTATTTTTTTATCATAATGGTTTGCTATTTTATTTAATGAAGTAAGAAGCTGTGTAAAATTATTGTCTATATCTAAGTTTTCTTCTCTATGGGCACTAACTACGAAGTAATCTTTTGGGTTTAAGGATAGGTATTTCAATATGGAAGACTGATTAATTTTATCTATATTATATTTAAATACTTCTTTCATGCTAGAACCAGATTTGATTATAGTTTCTGGTCGTATTCCTTCAGCCTCTAGGTACTTTCTGGCATGTTCTGTTAGTGTAAAATTAATATCGCTTAAATGGTCTACGATTTTTCTGTTTATTTCTTCAGGAACTCTTAAGTCAAAACATCTATTTCCGGCCTCCATATGAAAGATTGGTATCTTTTTCTTTTTAGCAGCAATTACAGATAGGCATGTATTCGTATCTCCATATATTAAAATTGCATCGGGTTTTTCTATATCTAATAATTCATTAACTTTTACTAAAATATCAGCAATTGTTTCTATAGCATTACCTTTTGCTGAATTTAAGAAATAATTTGGTTTTCTTATTTCCAAATCTTTAAAAAATACTTCATTAAGTTCATAGTCATAATTTTGTCCAGAATGAACTAGTATATGGTTAGTATATTTATCTAGTTCATTTATAACTCTACTTAATTTTATTATTTCGGGTCTAGTTCCAATTATAGTCATTACTTTTATCATAATTTAACCTCACTCAATTGCTTTATTTAGAAAATGAATCTAGTTTATTTTTTATAAAATCAAGACTTAATAATAAATCTTTTGTTTCCTCTAAGCTCAATCTATAAGTGTTATGAGAATTATAATCTTCTAAATAAGAGACATGATCTTTTCCAGATATAAAATACTTATCATAATTTAAGTCTCGATTATCAGCCAATATTCTATAGTAAGAACCACAATCCTCAGATTTTGAAAGTTCTTCTCTTGTAGCTAGAGTTTCATATAGCTTCTCACCGTGTCTTGTTCCTATAGTTCTAATTTTTATGTCAGATGCATCAAATATCTCAATTAAAGCTTTTGATAGAGACTCTATAGTTGAAGCTGGTGATTTTTGTATGAATAGATCTCCTTGGTTACCATGCTCAAATGCGTATAAAACAAGTTCAACTGCATCATCTAGACTCATCATAAATCTTGTCATATTCGGATCTGTTATAGTTAAATCTTTTTTATTTTCTATTTGTTCTATGAAAAGAGGTATTACGGAACCTCTAGAGGCCATTACATTTCCATATCTAGTAATACAGATTAAAGTATCATGAGGGTCTAATAGTCTAGATTTAGATATAGCTATTTTTTCCATCATTGCTTTTGATATTCCCATTGCATTTATAGGATAAGCAGCTTTGTCAGTACTTAAACAAACAACTTTTTTAACTCCATTACTTATACATGCATTTAAAACATTTTCTGTTCCTAATATATTTGTCTTAACTGCTTGAAGAGGGTAGAATTCACAAGATGGAACTTGCTTAAGAGCAGCTGCGTGAAATACATAATCAACTCCTTTTAGCGCATAATTAATACTATCATAGTCTCTTACATCACCAATGTAAAATTTTATTTTTTCGTTGTTGTATAATCTTCTCATATCATCTTGTTTTTTTTCATCTCTACTAAAAACTCTTATTTCTTTTATATTTGAATTAATAATTTTTTTTATTAAAGCATTTCCAAATGAACCAGTACCACCAGTTACTAAAATTGTTTTATTATTAAACATATTTTCACCCTTATTTCATGAATTTTAATGTCGTTATGTTTAATATTATGATGAAAAAGTTTGAGGTGTGCATAATAACATAATTTTTTTAATTTCATATTATAGAAATATATAAGGCTAATTAGCTTTATATATTTCTATAATATGAAAGAGGTAACTTGATATGGAAAATAAAATTATTATGGTTATAGATATACCATTTAATGTACCCGAAAATCCATTCTGGCCAGGATTTAAAGATGTATATAATGATTCTAAAAAATTATCTCAAACTAAAGAATGGATTGAATATAGAATTGAAATTTTTAATAAATATACTTTAAGAAGTTTAAAAAATCAAACTAATCAAAACTTTAAATGTATAATGAGATACACAAGAGAAACTGAAGAACTAGTATTTAATGCATTATCAAAATACGATAAATTACCAGATAACGTAATTTTTACGCCTGATGGAGATGAAACTATATATAGCTTAATACAAGGATATGATTATATGTATCATATAAGAATTGATAGTGATAATATGTTTAGTAAAGATTATATTGATATATTGTATAAAACTCCATATTATGAAGAATTAGAATGCATATTATGCCAAAAGGGATATATGTATGAAATAGAAGGGGGTAGGTTGGCATCAATGGAGCATGGTTCGCCATCTTTTTACGCTTTAGTATATACTGTAGATGACTTTTATTTTGGATTTAGACATAACACAGAACCTGACCATTGGGGAGCTGCAAGTCTAACTCATGAAGCTATAGATACACATTGCTATCTAGTAGTTGTACATGAAAAAAATGTAAGTAATAGTTTTAATATGGTTCTTGATTATCCTAATATAAAAACTGTTGAAGTTTTTGGAGAGGAAAAAGAAAAAATTTTAAAAAGTTTTGATTTGAAATAAATAAAATTAAAATAGCAAAGTTTAAAAAATTTAAACTTTGCTATTTTAATTAGAATAAGTTTTCTTTAAAAGGTATCTCTATTTTTTCTTTATAGGAGTCAATATTATATTTAATAGTAT
>NZ_JAWDJM010000142.1:0-10692 GCF_032465715.1 Paraclostridium sp. MRS3W1
ATGTAAAATATATTATATTAGTTAACTTTCATAAATTTTTAGTACATATATTATTACATTAATTTTTTTAATTCTAAATTTAATATTTATAATTTGCTAGATATTAATATCAATTTTTTATAAAAAATAAATAAGTGATATTAAATAAAAAAATTTTATAGAAAGGTTTTTAAAATGTCAATATATCATAACAAGTTTATTAATAGCAAAAAAACTGAAACTAAAACTAATAGCGAGAAATGTATACGTGGGGAAATTTTAAATGAGGGGACTAAAATAGCTGTAACTAATGATAGACCGTCCTTAGCAAGTAAGTTGCCACCTAAACCAAATAAGTAATTATAATGAAAATACCTAGAAGTCTACTCTTCTAGGTATTTATATAATTTATCAGTATTATAAAACTTTATTAAATGTCCTGACTCTTGATCATAATATTCCATATCTATTTTATATAATAATTTTTCTTCCAAACTTAAATCTTTATCTGATTTAATATAATTAGCAGTTTCTGCAGTTTCTATTAATAAAAATTCCTTTTTCTTTCCATTTTGAGCAGAATATCTTGATAATACACCACAAGTTATAAAATCCCCATCTTTTTCTATAGATATAACCTTATTAATAACAGGTTGTTTCGAATTTTCAAATACCTCTTCCCAAATAGTAGAGAATTTAGTTTCTTGTGGTAGATTCCTCCAAGTTCTCCATTGGTTTATGCTTATCCTAACTAAATTATCCCAAATATATTTTTTTATAAAAATAAATAAAATACATCCAAAAAAAGTTAATATTATATATTTTACAAAAAATCTTATGTCATTTAACTTCTTAGGTAATTCAGAAAATGTATTTATATCTATATTGAATAATAATTTCATTATAATTAAATTTAATACTATTATAAATGAACTATACACTATGGCAGAAATAGTTTTTTCGAAATCTGATTTTTCCTTTTTTATTTTCCCAAAAAGCCTATCTTCTAATATCTCTGCAAAAAATCCCGGTATTGAAAATATAACCGCACTAAATATAGTTTCCATATTTATCTCCTATAAATTTTTTTATTAAACATAAATCATAAATAGTATATTATTTATGATTTATGTTTATATTAATTTTGTAATTACTTTATTAATATCTCATTTATCGCTCTTATATTAGCTATATCCAATTTATTATATGATTTTAAAGTTAAATCATATATATCTTCTTTTACTTGTTTTTTTTCTATATCTAAATAGTTAATAGTTACAGTAACTGCAAAGTTTACAAATTCTGATTCACAGCTATGTCTACTCATTGCATGAAGTATCAGATATGGTTCTTTTAAACTATTAAACATCATTTTTTTTGTTTTTCTTTTAACCACTGTATCCCATTTAAAATTTTGCTTTCTTTGTTCTTCTGTCTTATAAGCATTGCTAAATGCTGAATAAGTATTAGGATTTTTTGATAATTTCCATCCTAAACTTTGATATTCATTTATTAATTCTACATCTTTTGAAATATCCACAGACTTAGTTTTAGGATTCTTTCCTTCTTGTTGTTTTGTTAACTTATATTTATTTGCATTAGGATAAAAAGTGTCCTCTATACAAGTTAACGTATAATCTTCAGTATTTCTAGCATCTACTTCGGTTGCTATAGCAATTGTCCATTTTATTTCTACTTTACCGTCATAATCTAAATCATTTAAAAATGGTATTGGTAATTTTATTGATTGAGTAGGTCTTAATCTGCTTTGATATATAGTAGTGATACTATTTGCGGAACATAGTAATATATCGTCCGTATTATTTTTAGCAATTCCATGCCCCATGTATTTATCTGCTTTCTTATTAGGGTGATCTGCTGTATGAATCAAAAGAGTTCTCGCTAATAGAGGATTTGCTAAATTAAATCTACCTATAATTTCAGCAGCTTTAGCTGCTATAAGAGGAGATGAAAAACTAGTTCCTGCAGTAAAATTTTTATTTAATCCATCAATAGATATAATCTCAAACGGATTCTCTTCACTGCCTCCAAATTCTAGTAAATCTGGCTTGATTTTGCATCCCTCTCTCCCATCTCCATAACAGCTATAGTTTGCCCTAATAATCTCTCCCCTAGACGAATTCGAATAAGATCCTACTCCTATTCCATTTACTGAATCTGATGGAGCTTGAACTCTCGCTAAATCGGATTCTAAATCTCCATCATTTCCTACTGCTACAACAAATAATTTATCTCCACATTTTGATAGTTCATCAATTGCATATGTAAATCTACTTATATTATCATCATCAATTGCTCCATACGGTCCTATAGAGAGATTGTATACTTGTATATCTGGCCTCTTTGGTACAATATCTTCAATTATATCAATAACTTCATATAGATCCATATCCATTTCATCACTTAATGGAAATACTCTAAAGCTTTCTACATTAACTATGGGAATAGGTAAAGATTTATCTAATCTGTGATTTGACAAATCTCCATACAATATACTTCCTACGACACCTGTTCCATGTGACAAAAACCCTACATCCTTACTAGTTTTAATAGGGTTATATTCTTTAGCAAATGGCTTTAGGTATGGATTATCCGAATCTATACCACCATCAAATACCCCAACTTTTATATCTGATTCTGAGTTTTCTGTTGGCAAATCAGGTAAATTTTTCTCAATATTTAAAGATCTAATTTGAGGTAATTCCTTGAGAATAATTGGATGAGCCGTTCTTATTGGATTGTATCTAATTATTCTTTCTAAAGTTTTTTTCGTAAGCAATGCACTTACAAATGTAACCCCTGATTTATATGTTTTAAACTTTACCTTAGATACATCACCCCCATACTCCTTAATTAGATTGAGTAATTTTTCTTTTACAGTATTTGTATCTTCATCAAATGGATGTAATACTAACTCAACTCGACCTTTTTTCCATTCTGATGAAAATTTACTTATTATATCAGAATGAGTATCGTAATATAATTTATCTATACTCCTTATATTATCAATTGCCCCTTTAGTAAAACCATCTGATCCTTGATCTAGCATAATCTTTAACTCATTTAATTTATTTTTATTTAACTTTAAAAATATCTCACTACCTATTTTATTTTTTTTACTTATTTTCTTATTTTTTTTATATTCAATTTCTTTTGTCCATTTTTTACTACCTACAGATTTAGCTTCAATGGTCGATATCAAAGCTGAAGGGTAGTATGATTTTGCTGAGTAATCAACATTCATTTTTATATTTATAATAAATTCATCTAATACAAACTCTTTTGGAGTGCTATCGATTTCTTTTATTATATTATTAATTTCATTTGAAATTCTAGTTCTTGCATCATCAAAAGATGGTCTTGTATCCTTCTTAGGAATTTTATTATCTTTTTTATAAGGAGTTATATACTCTTCCCCTCTTATAAGTAATGGTCTTCTTTTGTCATTCTTCATTCCTTACTTCCCCTTTTTATATAATTTTGAACTGCAGACACACTTTTGTCTAGTATGGTAGACATCTCTCTATATGTCATACCTATTTCATCTCTTGCAACTTTGCAAAACTTAGTATTAAACTCTATATCTTTAAAGTTGCTTGAATTTGCAATTTCTATAATCAATGTTTTATTTACATCTCTTTCATACATTAAAACTTGTTTTTTTACCCTATCACATATCTTAAAAATTTCTGCCGGAGACATCCCTTCCGTTAATTCTGCACACACTAAGTTTAATTTTTTTACTTTTTTATAATATAATTCATCCTTAAATGCCTCATCGAATATTTGTCCTCTAGCATGTTCGTCTGGAAGCGGAATATCTAGCGATATATCAAACCTTCTCCATATAGCTTTATCCAGTAACTCTGGATGATTAGTTGCTGCAACTAGTATTGAGTGACTCGGCCATTCTTCCAACTCTTTTAATAATACATTTACAACTCTTTTCAGCTCTCCTAAATCACTTGAATCATCTCTTCTTTTTGCAATTGCATCAAATTCATCAAGTAATAGTAATGTAGGTTCTTCTTTTGCATAAGTAATAACTTTCTTTAGATTTTGTCCAGTTTTTCCCAAATAACTCGAAACAGCCCCTGCCATATCTAATGAAGCAAACTTTAATTGAAAAACACTTGATAAATATTTTGCTAATAAAGTTTTACCTACACCTGGATCTCCATATAAAAGTATTGATGAAGTAGGACTTAATCCAGCTGAAATAAGTTTATTAATCTGTTTTCTTTCATCAATAATCAAATTTATTTTTTCATCCACTGACTTTTCAAATATTGGCTTTTCAATATTTATTGGTTCTTGTACATCTAATAAGTCAAATCTTGATTCCACATCTTGTGGAGGTGATGAATATCCTATTGATCTAGATGTTGATAATCCAGCTCCATGGAATGTTAACGCCTCAGATATTTCATTTGCTATTTTAGGGTCTTCTGACTTTATATTTTTTATTATTTTAGTTGATAAAGCTCTTATAGTTCTAGAGTCATTGTCTAAACCTGCTCTCACTAAACGTGGTATATATTCCTCCAATTTCATTTTACACCATTACCTTTCATATTCATATTGTAATATATAACTTAACCTCTATTTTCAATACTTATACCACTTTTTGTATTATTTTTTTTACATATCATTTATTATAGTACACACATTTATTTTTGTCTATATATTAAATTTTAGTATCTTAGAATGTATTTTATATTGTTAGAATGTTATAATTTACTAAACGAGGTGATGCTATGATAGCTGCAATATATTCTAGAAAATCAAAATTTACAGGAAAAGGTGAATCTATAGAAAATCAAATACAACTTTGTATGGACTATGCTAAAAATCTAGGAATTAATGAATTTTTAGTCTACGAAGATGAAGGCTTCTCTGGTAAATCTACTGATAGACCTAAATTTAAAGAAATGCTTAAAGATGCAAGAAGTAAAAAATTTGATTACCTTATATGCTACAGACTAGACAGAATATCTCGTAATGTTTCTGACTTCTCTACCCTTATAGAAGATTTAAATAAACTCAATATATCCTTTGTATCAATTAAGGAACAATTTGATACTAGTACCCCTATGGGTCGTGCTATGATGTACATATCTTCTGTCTTCGCACAACTTGAAAGGGAAACTATAGCAGAACGTATAAGAGATAACATGTATGAACTAGCCAAAACTGGTAGATGGCTAGGAGGTATGCCACCATATGGATTCAATAGTACTCAAATTAATTACTATGATGATGGTATGAATCAAAAGAAAATGTACAAATTACAAATAGATAAAGACACAATGGAAATAGTAAAAATTATATTTAATAAATATCTTGAGCTTAGATCGCTTAGCAAATTATATAAATATATGTATGAAAACGGAATTAAAGGTACTCGTGGTGGAAATCTAGATCCAAGTGCTTTATCTCTTATTTTAAAAAATCCAGCATATGTTAAGGCTAATAAAAATGTTATTGATTATTTAAAAAGTATAGACATGGAAGTTATTGGCGATGTAGATGATACTCATGGAATTTTAACTTATGCTAAAAATACAGATAATCCTATAGCTGCAGTTGCTAAACATGAAGGTGTTATAGATGCAGATAAATGGATTGAGGTGCAAAATTTACTTAATGCTAATAAATCTAAAGCTCCTAGAGCTGGTACTGGTTCTAAAGCTCTACTATCAGGTTTATTAAAATGTTCTAGGTGTGGATCTAATATGAGGATAACTTATAAAAATTCAAAAAAAGGAACTATTTATTATTACATATGTGGAACTAAAAAATCTTTAGGTGTATCAGCTTGTGATTGCCGTAATATTAGATCTGATAAAGCTGAGTCTAAAGTTATAGAAGAGCTTAAGAATAAAAGTGTTGAATCAGTCATATCAAATTATAAAAATGCTCAATTAGAAAACACAAAAGATAGTAAAGATATTAAAGCTCAGATAAATTCTATAAAAAATCAAATAAAAGAAAAAGAAACTTATATTGATAATTTAGTTATGCAATTAGCTAAAGTAACAGATAGCTCTGCCTCTACATTTATAATTCGTAAGTTAGAAGATTTAAATAATGAATTATCTGAATTAAAATCAAAACTTAATTCTTTAGATACTCTATCTTTAGAAAATAAAAAACTTGATATTGATATAAATATGCTTATTGATAATATAGATAAGTTTAATAAAGAAATTGATACATCTGATATAAATAAAAAAAGATTACTACTATCTACAATAGTTGATAGTATGTATTGGGATTCAGATGAAGAAACCATAAAAGTAAATCTTATAGGCATAAATTCAAATCGTAATTAAAGATATAGCTTCTGATATTTGGAAATTTAGGAACTTTTTTCCATATAGCAGAAGCTATATATATCAAAGTATAACTTTTATAAATGTAAGTTATACATCTTATAATACTTTATCATATTGTAAATATAAAATAGACTAGAAATTAATCTAGTCTATTTTATTGTAATCAGGATTGTAGCAATTTATACAAACAGCTTCTATCGTCTTTATAAAATTTTCATTCTTATTTGTTAAGTCTATATAATAAAGTTCTACATACTTTAAGTACTCAATTGCATAATACTCACTCTTTTTTTCTTTATTAATAACTCTTCACAATAGTCCGCTTTTTTGACTTGGTTGAAAATGTTGTTTTAGCCTATTAATCCCACTCCATTTTTTATTTGTAGTATGGCATTCACCTATATATATTATTCCATCTAAATTATGTTTAAAATAATATAATACTTTTTTATCTTTCAAGCACTCTATATGTTCATACTTCCTATTTGAAATTACACCTTTTTTTGTAGATACTATATCGCTATATTTACAAATTTTCGTACTTTTTTTAGTATTTTTAATAAATATTTAAAATAGTTTATCATAATATCTTGTTCCATAATACTCCTCCACATTATATATAATAAAATTATTTATATCAATTTTTTCCTAAAGTGAATTTTCAAAATTTTATATTTTTTAGTTTTAATTTAAAATTCTATTTTTATAGCGATAAAAGCTCATCTCTATGATTAAACACTATATATTCATTTCCTTCTTTTTTATGTTCAACCATTCCGAGCATTTTAAATTCTTTAAAAGTATCATATTCGTTAATATAATAAATGTAGTTAAATATTGTAAATGGATAATCAAAATATATACTTGTATAGGTTGAATAATATTTTTGGTGTCCAAACAGTTTTCCAATTTTTTTTACTAATAAAAATTGTTCTTCATTCAAATTAAACCATTTCTTATCAATTAATTTTAATTCTTTTTTTATGTCAATCAAATCATTTTCTGATAATTCAGTTTGAATTGAATATATAAGTCTACCAAAAAAATTTGATAAAATATCCGCACATCGTATTCCTATAACGTCTTTTGAGTCATAACTTCCTAACTCACAGTACTTATTATTTTTTTGTGCAGATGCTAAAATATTATCTTCTTTATCTAGTTTAACCTCTACCTCAAAAGGAGATATATTCATATCTTTTAGAAGCAAGTCAAAACCATAAAAAATAGTATCATAGTTCCATTTTATTTTTTCATCTAAATTAAGTTTAACATCTAAATAATCTAGTATACCTATTAGCTCTTTCAATGCACTTTTTTCTACTTCTTTTCTTTTTATACAATCTATCTTCCTTAACACTAAATTTAAACCATCGCGTATTTCACAAATAATATCACTTCTTGATAGTTCATTTGAATATTCAAAAAATTTTTCTGCTATGCCTAAATCTTTATAATTAAAAATAAACTTAGTAATAGAGTATATAAATTTTTCATAATTACATATTTTACTTATTTTTTCTATTTCATTTTTTAAAGTTTCCACTACTAATGCTTCAATTTTGCTGAACAAGTTTAATTGAAATATACATTTATATTCTATTAATATATCGAAAAAATCTAAATAAAACTTGACTGCATTAGTGTTTAAGGTTGCTATACCTGATTTAAAATTTTTCTTTGCTATTGTTGTACCTTTTAGTTCCTCTTGGTCTGAAATTCCATAAAATTTTTTATATTTATCTTCAAATTCTAAAAATTTTTTTTCAAAATCTTTAATATTATAATTTTCTACTCCAACAAAAGCACCTACAAAAGTATCACTTCTTTCTTTATCAAATATATTTAATTTCCCTTTCTTGTTTAGACATATTTTTCGATCATGATATGATTCATCAAAGTAAAAACAAAATTTCTTATTATTCATAATCTCACCCCTAATTTTTAATTACATAGTTAACTTTAATTATAAATGGGTTTACTATGTTTTGAATATTTACTAATTAACGTATTTTATTGTAAATATATAAACCCTATAAATTTTTTTAAAATAATGTAAAAAAATCTGTGTTTATTAATACTTTCTTAAAATTTGTTAATATCTATATTACTTGGATTACTAATAATCTTTTTTTCTTCATATTCCATATTCATATACATATATTTATTTTCTTCTATAGTGTTATTTTCAAATTTTTCCCATCCATAACTTATATGTTTTAATCTATTTTTATAATGAAAAAAATCAAGTTCAGGTGATATATCTATTCTAATATATTTGTATGCTGCAAAATTTTTTTCATATAAATTTATGCAATATTGATATCCACACAATCTTATTGTAAAAATAACTAGGGGTAGTTCTCCATTTACGTTTAATATTTTATCTTTTAGTACTCCATATCTAATTACAAGCTTATTATTTTTATTCATTCCTGGTATAAAGGTCTCTTTTATTAGCATATTAGGAATAGTATCAAACTTGCTATCTAATAAACCTTTATAAATTTCTAATCTATTAAAGACACTTGTAGGAATAATTGATAATGCCATTTTTACCATTGACTTAAAAACATTACTTTTTCTAAACCCACTTCTTTTTATCTTAATTACCATTTCATTGCTATTTTTTTTAAAATTTGTATATTCAGATTTACCGTCTTCTCCAATTATATCTTTCAGTATTAATTGCTTATTCTCATTTAATATATCTAGGCTTCCGTTTTTACATTTGTTTTTTCTTTTTCCTGAAATATCATAAATAGCTCTTATAGGCAATAAGTACATCCCTAGGTCATTTTCTAAATATCCAAACTTTTCATTACATTTATCACATTCTTCATTAGAAAAGATTCTATTATTTCCTGTTAGTTGTGGAATAGCATGAGCTTTCTTTTTAAAAGTAGCTCCATCATCCTTAGATTTATTACAAAACCTACATGTTCTATTTTCATTTTCTCCAATTTTTCCAATAAAAATTTTCTTGCTATTCTCATTTATTTTATATTCTTTAAGCGAGTACAAGTTAATTAAATCCATAAATTCACTTCCTTTTATATCCATTATATACATGTGTAATCTTTCATTCAATTATTTTACTTAATTTAAATTCATAATATAAGACAAAATTATCTATTTTTAATTAGTAAGCGAACTTTACTATATAACCTATACATAATCTTAATTTTTTATAAATTTTTATATTTTTATATAATGTATATTAGAATTTTTATAATAAGAAAGTAAACTATAAAAAAATAACTATATTCTAAAATTTTACAATTGATTTACAATATTCAACAATATTCAACACATAATCTATGATATTGTTATAATGTAACAATATCATTATTGAAGATAAATAAATTATGAGGGAGATATTTATGAAATATTATGCTGAACGTAAAAATTTACTAGATAGCAATTTAGAAATTACTTTTGATAAATTAAAAGATTTATTTTTATATGTATATAGGTTTTTTAAAAATAAAAATGGGTTTGATGTTGCTGAAAATGGAGTTTGGAGAAAGGGTGATCACCCCTGGGAAGATGATTACCAACTTGTATCTCCTTTATTTGGTTCATCTGCAGAGATATTTTTTATGAATCACTTAAATAGTGAAGATATTTATCCCATTTATGAACACTATGAAGATTATTCTGAAGAAGAATTATTTACTGTAATAGAAATTTTATATGATAAGATAGCTGTATATAATAATGAGAAAGGATGTTTAGATGTAGAAGATATAAGAAAAGAATTTGCAATTGAGATAAATAATATTTTAAAATTTTATGATGGTGGATATTTTTTAGAAACTAATAGTGGAACTATTATCAAAGGATCAGATGAACCTTTAATTAATATGCTAACAGAAGATTTAGTAAATTACCTTAATGAAGATGTAATGACTAAAATGAGGACAGCTGTAAAATTATATTATAGGTTTGATTCAAATATGGAGACTAAAAAGAAAGCAATTAATATTCTTGCTGATATATTAGAACCATTACGTAATGAATTAAAGGATATATTAAACAAAAAGTACGAAGTAAATAAAAATAATCATGATAAACTAATTTTTGAGATAGTTAATGGATTTAATATTAGACATAATGATAAAAAACAACGCACAGATTACGAAAAAGAAATTTGGTATGATTGGATGATGCAGTATTATTGTAGCATTATAATCACATTTTATAAGTTGAAATCAGCAAATGAATAGATGTTTAATAAAAAATAGCTAGGTTAGGATGTCCCGACATTGACTGATTTAGTTATTTTTTATATAGTTTGCTATTGCATAAAACTTATACTTTTTATGCCTTAAAGATTACCTTTAACTTATAT